>JABIAA010000123.1 GCA_018656485.1 bacterium
CCGGCCGAAGCTGTAGCGAAGGCTGGTGGTGCGATCGGCTTTATTGCTGGGGTCACAACTGTCACTGTTGAACAGTGTAAAGTTCCTGCGCTTACAACCAAAAAAATAAAAAGGGATTTTCGCATATAACAAATCCCACCGAGGTTTTCCTGTACGAACGTCGTCACTTACGGTACTGTAGACTTCGTTGGGGAGTAAATGATTTTCCAATCAGCTCAATATTCTGGAGAAAGATGCCTAGGAAACGAGGGGCCCTTTTTGTCATTTCGGCTCCGTCTGGTGCAGGTAAAACAACACTAATCAATGCTGCAGTTACCGTTTTAAAAAAGTCTGGATGTAATATCGATCGTGCGGTGACACATACCACGCGCCCGATTCGGCATGGCGAAGTTCATGGAAAAGATTATGTGTTTCTTTCCGAAGAGGAATTCGAAAGGCAGCGTGCAAACAATGGATTTCTTGAGACAAGCACCTATGATCGTTATCACTACGGATCTCCAACAAGTCTCATCGATGATATAGAGCGCGGAAAGTTCTGGATTGTAATTCTTGATTGGAAAGGTGCTCTCAACGTCAAGAAGATGTTTCCCGAAGGGATCCTAATTTGGATTGAGCCGCCGAGCATTGAGATTCTTCGCGATCGCCTTTGGACTAGAAGTAATCCACCGCTTAGCGAGGGACGAGATCCAAACCGAAAAGAGATTTTCGAGCGCCGCGTTGAAATTGCCCGCAAGGAAATGGAACGCGAAGCTCAAAACGAATACTTCCATCACAAAATTATTAATGACGATTTCGATCGGGCTGTCGAATCGCTTGTACTAATTTTGAAGTTGCATACTGGTTAATTTATTTTTGTGTGGTTTCTTCAAGGTAGAACAAATAAAGTCCGATTGTGATAGCAATGAATCCTATGATCATAGTTATTGTAACGGTTTCACCGAGCATAAGGTAGCCGATTATTGCACCGAACAGTGGGCATAGAAATCCCGCAAATGACATGAAGGTCACGGTATAGAATTTTAAAAGATAGCCGTACAGCGGGAAGGCAATAAAGTTTGCCAGAACGATCAACGCTGCAACTCCGCTCCAAAAGATATTATGATTCGACACCGGCATTGGGTTTGAAGGATATACCGCGTAATGAGTTATCATGAACATTGCCCCAGCCAGTACCATCGATACTCCGTTGATGAAGGTGATCGAATGTCCCCGGCGCGCAAGGTTTTGGACAAAAAACCATGCGTAGGTTGCGGAAACAACTCCTCCCAAAATGGCTAGTTCTGGCATCGAAATTGAGAAAAAACCACCTCCTACGGACGCCCCTTCTTCACCAAGCAAGATGGCGATCATGCCGGCAAAGCCGATGGCGAGTCCGATCCACTTTTTAAGGTACATTTTTTCTTGCAGGAAAAAGTACCCCATAATTGCTCCGACGAATGGAGCGAACGAGTAGAATAAATTAACTTTGATCGACGGTAAATATCGCAATGCCCAAAATTCTAACGCAAACGCTATGAAGAATCCGAAGACTCCATTCTTGGTTATAGACAACCAATCCCATCGGCTCATCTTTTGTTCCGTGCCGCCTACAATTGTTCGGTACACAAGTAAAATTGCTCCACCGATTAGCATCCGGGTTCCCATAAGAAACATTACGGAGTCAGTGTGGTTCAAAATTATTTTGGTAAGTGGAAACGTCGCTGCAAAAGCCAAGTACAAAATTGCTATCAAAAACATTTTGGATACTCCATGTAAAACGGGTTAGGCGGTTTCTTCAAGATAGAAAAGTGACATTCCTGCGGCAACTGCAATGAAACCAATTGCCATGGCGATTGTTATTGTTTCACCAAGTAAGAACCATCCTATAATTGTACCAAAGACTGGGCACAAAAGGCCCGCAAGCGACATGAAAGTCACTGTGTAGAATTTTAGAAGATAGCTGTACAACGGGAATGCAATAAAGTTGGAGATTACAATTAATACAAAAACTCCGGTCCAAAATGCACCTTGTCCTGTGATTGGCATAAGGTTGTTTGGATTAATAATATAATGTGTTGCGAGGCACATTACTCCCGAAAGCACCATGGAGACGCCGCTGATTAAAGAGATTGAATGTCCCCTGCGCGTAAGGTTTTGTACGAAGAACCAGGCGTATGTTGCAGAAACAACCGCTCCTAACATTGCAACTTCTGGAAGTGAGATCTGGAACATTGTTTTTCCTGCAGCGACTCCTTCTTTTCCGAGCAGCATGATAAGCATTCCCATGAAGCCAACAATAAGCCCCATCCACTTTTTTAGATAAAGTTTTTCTCTAAGAAATATGTAACCCATGAGTGCGGCAACGAATGGAGAAAACGACCAAAAGAGATTTATCTTAATAGATTGGATGTAACGCAGTGCCCAAAATTCCAAAACAAACGCAATGTAAAATCCAAATAATCCATTTTTAAAAATGTAGATCCAGTCGCGTCGCTCAACCTTTGGTTCACTTTTATTGCTGCCTGTGAATTTTCGATACGCGAGTATAAGTGCTCCGCCAATGAGCATCCGAATTCCTGTGAGAAACATGATGGAGTCAGTGTAGTCAAGGACAATTTTTCCTACAGGAAAAGTTGCCGCAAAAAACAGGTACATGACTGCGATTAAAAACATTTCAGAGGTCCCCCAACTAGATAGCGTTCGGATCAATTATTTTTATCCGTTCGATGCGTAAGAGTCTGGCTTGTTTTTCTTTCGACGTCAATGTAGGCTTCGCGGAGCACATACGGAGAATTTTGATCAACTTCAAATTTGGATAGCGAGGTATCTTTGGATGATCCGGTTCAAGCTAAATAGCATTTTGATCAATTATTTTTATTCGTTCGATTGCTATTGCCTGGCCTGTTTTTCTGTCGACGTCAATGTAGGCGCCGCTCAGAACATACGGAGGATCTTGGTCAACTTCAAACCTGGATGGCATTTGCGTGAGGTACCTTTGAATGATTGGGCCCTTTGTAAAACCAATGCATGAATTTACAGAGCACACAGATCCAAGGTCAGAAATAAATGCCGTGCCACCGGGAAGAACTCGTTCATCTGCGGTTTGTACGTGCGTGTGCGTTCCAACAATTCCAGAAACTTGTCCATCGAGAAAGCTTCCCATTGCCGACTTTTCTGACGTTGCTTCTGCGTGGAAATCCAGAAAGATAATGTTGGTTCTAGTTTTCACATAGGTCAAAATTGTTTCCATCGATCGGAATGGACACTCCAAAGAATCGCGCATTAGTGTACGCCCTTGGAGATTGATGATTGCCACAGTGGATTCGCCGCAAGTTAGAAATCCTACTGACTTGCCAGGACATGACGATGGAAAATTTGCTGGGCGGAGAAGTCGCTCTTCTTCAAAAATGTACGCGGCAGTTTCCCGTTGATCCCAGATGTGGTTTCCAGTGGTGATGAAATCAACTCCCATGGCGAGCAACGCTTGCGCGCGTCGTCTTGAAATTCCGCGACCGTTAGTTGCAACGTTTTCGCCGTTCACGATGATTCCGTCGGGTTGATACTCCTCGCGTAGCTTTGGAAGCCAACGTTCAAGCATGACACGGCCAGGCGCGCCAACAAGATCTCCAACGAATAGAATTCTCAGGCCTTTTTTATTGTGCATGCTATCTCCTACGTTGCGTATTCAATGATGCGTTTTTCTCGTATGACATTCACTTTGATCTGCCCAGGGAAATTCATTTCCTGTTCAATTTTTTTAGCAACGTCGCGAGCAAGTACGCCTGCAGTATCGTCATCTATTTTGTTTTCATCAACAATGATGCGAACTTCTCGACCTGCCTGTAGCGCGTATGCTTTTTTTACACCATCAAATTTCTGAGCAATTTCTTCAAGCTTTTCAAGGCGTTTGATGTAGAAAGCAAGGGTCTCTTTTCGGGCGCCAGGCCTAGATGCTGAAACCGCGTCAGCAAGATGAACGATGATTCCGTAGATGGTTTTAGCTGGGACTTCTTCGTGATGTGACGAGATTGCATTCACCACGATCGGGTCTTCGCCGAATTTTTTGGCAAGGTCTCCACCAACAAGTGCGTGAGGCCCCTCAATTTCGGCAGACAATGCTTTTCCAATGTCATGGAGCAGTCCACACCTTGCGGCAAGCATTCCATCGAGCCCAAGTTCGTCAGCGATCATTCTTGCGATGTACGCAACTTCCTTACTGTGCTCTAAGTTGTTCTGCGTGAAGCTTGTTCGGAAGTGTAATTTTCCAATGTAGCTGATGAGTTCGCTGTGAATGTTTGGAAGTCCGAATTCCATTACGGTCTGTTGCCCGATCTCTTCGATCAGGGTATCAACTTCAGATTCGCATTTTGCAACGACTTCTTCAATCCGTGTTGGGTTGATTCTGCCGTCCTGGACGAGTTTTGTCAGCGCACGCTTTGCGACTTCTCGGCGGACTGGGTTGAAACCAGCAATGGTTATTACTTCTGGAGTTTCACCGATAACAAATTCCATTCCAGTAGCCATCTCGAGGGATTTGATATTTCTCCCTTCTTTTCCGATGATTCTTCCCTTCATCTCGTCATTTGGAAGTTGAACGACGCTGGACGAATGCATTGTGACTTGCTCGGAAAGATATCGTTGCATAGCGGTGCAAAGGATTCTGGCGGATTGTTCCTTGGCGGTGTTTTTTGTTTCTTCGGAGAGCTTAGAAACCCACTTTTGGCTTTCTAGCTTAACTTCCTGTTGCAAAGAATCCGTGAGGACACGACGTGCGTCTTGGCGTGACATTCCGCTGATGCGCTCGAGTTTTGAAATAAGCTCGGCGTAAAGTTTCTTCATGCGGATTTCGTCGGTGGTCAGGATGTCGAGTTTTTTTGAGATGTCTCGCTCTTTGTGTTGTAGGTCTCTTCGGACTGTTTCCAAATCGCGTTCGCGTTTATCGAGGTTTTCTGCACGCTGGAGAGTTTTATGCTCCAAGCGCTGCATATCGACTTTTACTCGTTTGTTGTCGAGGTCGGACTCGGTCCGACGTTTGTGAATTTCTTCCCGGACCTTCAGTAAGGCTTCGCGCTTCTCTCTTTCAATTTGTTCTCGGGCCTCTTGCAGTGCGCGTTGCCGCTCTTTCTGTCCTCTAAGAATTATGGTGGACTGTCGTCTTGTATAGAGAAACAAGAGTAAGCCACCCGAGGCAACGCCTACGAGATAGCTAACCACAGTTGCATCAAAAATCATTGCTTGCTCTTTCTACTTAAAAAATACGCATACCACGCCATAGACATGGTATGCCATCAAAAAATGTCATGATGTTTGGAAAAATAAAGCTGCAACTTCCTGTTACGCTAAAATACGCAACAATCCTGGCCCAGAGCGTTTATGCGAAAGGTCCTCGGTTTCGAGGGAATCACACGTTAAGGACGTTTGATAACGACTCAACGCGCGATTTAATTTTCATACTTTCTACACGCTCTTTTACAAGATCAGCTGCTATCTGAAGTGCTCCAACAAGAACTGTATCAATTGGAACTGGGCCGTTCCGACTGCTGTCGGTAAGTTGCCCAATTGTGGTATCAACAATTTTTGCTGCTTCTTCAAGCAGTTCGTGGTTTTCATCAGTTACAAACTTGTACTCTTTTTCAAGCATCAAGACCGTAATTTTCTCTGGAGAACTCATTTGTCGGGTCCTTCCCTAACCATTACGACCCAGAGGCCTTCTCTACAGAAGAAAGCGTCTCAAGCAGGCCGTCGATTACATCCTTGGCTTCTCCGCGTTCATCCGCGAGGCGTTTTACCTTGTTGGTTTCGTTCATAAGTGCAACCTCGAGCTCTTTGTTTGCTTTAAAAAGCGACTCATTCTCTTTGGTAATGGCGCCAACACGTGATTCTAACTGCTTTGAGCGATCCACTACCTGCAGAATCTTCTTTTCTAAAGCCTCCAAGTATTCCATCATTCCCCTCTAGGTCTTTTTCCATACGAACATGTCCAAAGACTATCACTCGCCTAAAAAGGGTATCAAGTGTTTACGACCCGGCAGCTTGTAGGATGGCGTCAAACGCCTCCGAATCGAGAATTGCTATTTGGCTTAGCATTTTTCGATTGATTTCAATGTTGGATTTGATAAGCTTTCCCATAAAAACGGAATAACTTAAGTTTCTTTGGTGGCAGGCTGCATTAATGCGCGTGACAAACAAGCGCCGAAAATTGCGCTTTTTGAGTTTTCGTCCGCGAAAGGCATAAGCCATCGCTCGCATTATGGTCTCTTTGGCGCGCTTGAAAATATTCTTGCGCTGGCCCCAGAAGCCTTTGGCCCGCTTCAAAAGTTTTTTATGTCGGCGATGTGTAACTACGCCGCGTTTTACTCTACTCATTTTTATCTACTTCCTAAAGATACGGAACAAGCTGCGCTATTTTTTTAGTATCCGCTTCAGAAAGACAATCCTTTCCTCGAAGCTGTCGTCCTTGCTTGTTCGTTTTTGCCCATGCATGGTGGCGTCTATAGCCGTGAGCAAATTTCAACTTACCCGAGCTCGTTTTCTTAAACCGCTTTTTGCTGGCGGAGTGAGATTTCATTTTTGGCATATCGTTCCCTTTTTCTATTTACCTTTTAAGTAGAAAACCTTTGAGTAAAAGGGTCCACCGCGTACTGCGATTTCTTCAACTACCTGTCCGAGGTCCATTTCTTTTACGTCCTTGCTGATGCGTCCAAAAAATTCTGGACCCACTTTGCCCATCGTTGCAATCTCTCGACCCCTGAACTGAAGGGTGAATTTAACACGCTTTCCCTCAGAAAGGAACTCCTTAGCCCTTTTTAAGCGAATTTCGTAATCTCCGCCCTCAATTCGAGGACGCATCTTGAGTTCTTTGATCTGGATTGTTTTCTGCTTTTTCTTTGCGTCAGCGGTTTCTTTTTTCTTTTTGTAAAGGAACCGTCCAAAATCCATCAACTTTGCGACGACAGTTTCACCGTCGCTAGACTCGCTGATCTGTACAAGGTCAGTTTCCTGTTCTTGCGCCATTCTTAATGCTTCGTCTAAAGATACGATTCCAATATTTTGACCGTCGGTCAAAATCAACCTTACCTCACGAGCCCGGATTCGATCGTTAATGATATAACCTGCTGAAGGAACCGGTTTATCTCTGTTACCCCTTCTGATCACTCTTACTCCCGCTATCTTCCGTGGTTTCACCACGGACTCTGCCTAAAACAGCATTAAACAACTTAGAGTCTTCTTTTAGCAGTTTGGCACAGCTTTCACGTCCATGGGCAATTTTTTCACCATCGAACGAAAACCACGCGCCGGACTGTTTAATGAATCCACGCTTTACAGCGATGTCTAGAAGCTCGTGTTCCCTTGAAATCCCCATCCCAAAAATTAAGTCTAACTCGACTCGCTTAAATGGTGGAGCAACTTTATTTTTTGCGATTTTTACAGCGACCTTGTTCCCAATGGGTGTGTCGCCTTTTTTTATCATTCCAATTCGTCGTACGTCAATCCGAACAGAGGCATAAAATTTTAATGCATTGCCTCCGCTGGTCGTCTCATTGTTCATAAACGGCAGCCCTCCGATCTTGCTGCGAATCTGATTGATGAAAATCAAAACAGTTTTTGATTTATGAACAATCGGCGTTAGCTTGCGAAGTGCTTGTGACATTAATCGCGCTTGAAGCCCGACGTGAACATCGCCCATATCGCCTTCTAGCTCAGCTTTCGGAACTAGTGCTGCGACAGAATCGATCACCAGCATATCGACCGCTCCGGATCGAATTAACATCTCAGCAATGTCGAGTGCCTGCTCGCCGTAGTCCGGCTGGGAGATTATCAATTCCTTTGTGTTGACGCCAACACTCTCAGCGTAAACTGGATCCATTGCATGCTCAGCATCGATGAATGCACAGATTCCGCCGATTTTTTGTATTTCTGCAATTGAATGTAATGTCAGAGTGGTTTTTCCTGACGCTTCCGGCCCGTAGACTTCTACGATACGGCCGCGTGGTAGTCCGCCGACTCCAAGCGCATCATCCAAAAGGATAGAACCGGTTGAAACCGACTCGATTCCCATTGCCGGCTGCTGGCCAAAAAGCATGACCGAGCCCTTGCCGAACTGTTTATCTATCTGTGCAAACGTAACTTCTAATGCTTTTCGTCTATCTTGATCAAAGCTCTTAGATGTCTTTTTCGCTGGTTCTTGCGACATTTATGTAGTTTCCTTACTCAGCCTCTTTGTTCTTCTCTTGCAGGAGCGAAGGCTCCAGAATCTCTATTTTAGCACGACGTCTTAAAGAAGCAATAAAGCTGTCAGCTAAAGCGCTTTTTAAAGATTCATGTTCCTCTAAAAGTTCCTCTTTGATTTTGCTATCGAGCTCTTTCTGGCCGTCAGCGTCGAGGTCTTTCAATTCTTCATTTGCCTGTTTTTCTAGAAGTCGAATTAGGAAATAGTCATTACCTGATTTGTGCTTTAGAACCGAATTGGAAGCCACCAAATTAAAGGCCTTAGACGTTGTCTGCTTGACTTCTTCAAAGGCCCCAGGCATATCTTCAGACTCTTTTACAAAGTCTGACACCTTGTACTCGAGGCCGCGAGCCTCAGCGATATCTTTAAGGTTTTTTCCATCAGCAATAACTTCGCGACGGATATCCTTGATCTCTTTCTTTATTGCCTTTCTCGTTTCTGTGCTCATGAGGGAAGTTTCAATGTTGTGGCGGACAGCGTTGAAAGGAGGAATTTTACTTTCCTCTGTTCCAGAGACGGAGAAAATATAGAAATTATCTTTTTTATCGGTTACGAACCCACTTGATCTTTTGCGTCCTTTTTTTCCAAGAATTATTTCTGAGATCAAAGCATCAGCGGTTTCTGGGAAAGCAAAGTCTTTTTCGCTCATCATTTTTGTCGTTTGGATTTTGACTTTGTTTTGATCTGCGAAAGCTTTCAGTGCCTCTGGTTCCTTCTGAACTTTTTTGGAAAGCATTGTTGCTTCCCGTTTAATTTCAGCTGAAACCTTGCGGTCACGGAGCTTCTCTATGACATCGTTCCTGACCAACTCGAGTGGTTTCTCCGTTGCAGAGACTCTTTTCTCAAGTTGCACAATATCGTACCCGTCTGCATCCTCGAAAAGCGGCGCAATTTCTCCCGGCTCTTTTAGTTTGACTATCGCCTTTTCAAAATTTTCTCCGTGGGTGCCACGAACAAACTCTGGTAGTAGCCCACCTTTTTTCTTTGTTTCTTTGTCGTCGGAGTATTTTTTTGCAATCGCTGCAAATTTTTCCGGCGCGGCTTTAACTTCTCCATAGGCTTTCTGTGCTCGTTCCCGAGCTTCCCCGTATCCAGCTCCCTTATCAATGAGGATTCTTCTTACGGTAAAGCGTGCTGGATTTTTGAACAGACGGCTCTTGTTGCGTTCGTAGAATCGTTCGATGGCTTCGTCGTCAACCTCGACCTTCTTTAAAAAGTCTTCCTTGGAGAGCAATACGAAGTCGGCCTGTTTCCTCTCTGGAAGCCTATAATCTTCTTTGTGCGCATCAAAATACTCACGAAGTTCTTCCTTTGGAATTTCTCCCTTTTCCTTTTCAACACGCTTTTCAAAGTTTTCACGATCTAGTTTTACGATTTCAAATTTCTTCTTGAGTCCCATGTGCTTGGTGGCGACCATAGATTGTCGTCTTGCGGGAATTATAGCAGATCCTTCAACAGCATCGTTGACAATTTTCCTTGAAATATTAAAGGAGGCCATGTCCTCGAATTCTTTTGGAGTCATTTTGAGATATTCTAAGAATGATCGGTAGCGCGTGAGGTTTATTTGCCCATTCTCATCTAAGATATCATCGGAAAGCATCTTGGTAACGCGTTCTCCGAGAATATCATGATGGACTTTGATTCCGATTTCGCCCGCGACAGAGTTTAAGATATTTTCTGATACGCTTCTTGAAAATGCTTCTTTTGGGCTAACGTTTGTTTCGAATGCAAAGCCAAACTTTTCTTTCATCCATTGGCGCTGGCGCTGTAGATCATCAAAAACTTTTTGGTAATCGCCGATGGTTATTGGGTTGCCGTTAATTTTTGCGATAGCCTGCTGCTTTCCACTGCCAGATGATCGAAAGTACGCAATTGATGGGGCTGCGAGGCCGATCAATACGATCCACCAAATAGTGTTTAACTTCCGGACATCTTTCCTCATTTTGATTATCATTTAAGCAACCTCATGTACGACAAACAGATCTTTTTAGCTTACGGGGAATAAGTATAGAAGAAAACATCACAATCTCATAGGGGTCAGCTGCGGTCGCTTACGTATTTCTTTGATCATTGACGGGGAGTATGACTTTTTGTAGGGTTCAGCGAATCAACGTCATTGTAATACAATTCTAAACTAAAAGTTTTATCTTTATGAAAAAAAAACTCCTGCTATTTTTTCTCTCAACCCTTTTTATAAGTTCTTCCGCGTTAGTGGAGGCGCCAGTTATCCATTTAGGTGGGTTTGAAGTAAAAATTCGTGGGCAAGAGGAGTTGGATGCATTTTTCGCGAAGATAAAACGAGGGAAACAAGATGGCGCACCTGCTGAGGACATAGGCTACTACAACGATGTAAAACAAATTAAACGTTTGGATTGCGACGGGAGATATGTAAATCAAGTAAACAAAATAGAACGGCTTCCAAAAGAAATTGGAAATCTTACAGAGCTTGCATGGCTGAATCTGGAGAATAATCATCTTTCAACACTACCAGCAGAAATTGGAAAGCTTACAAGACTTTGTCATCTGTTTCTCGGAAATAACCAGCTCACATCGATCCCAAAAGAAATTGGAAAGCTTACAGAGCTTACATGGCTGGATCTTCACAATAGCCAGCTCACATCGATTCCAGTAGAAATTGGAAAACTTATAAAGCTTGAAGGGCTGTGTCTCTGGAGAAATCCCATAAAATATATTCCGCCAGAGTTTCGCAAGTGGCGGCAGGAATTCTTTAGTCAATTTCCTGATTTTGTTTTTCTCGACAGCCCGCCAGTGCCACAGCCGGATAAAGATGGAGTTGTAATGCTTTCTCAGCCGCAAGAACGAATCTGGTTGTGTGATGAGTATCGAAAAAAAACAGAATTTAAAAATCGAATCAAGAAGGTTCAGTACATAGAGCTTCTCAAAGGGACTGCGCCGCCAAAAAATTGTCTAACTGGTTGTTGGCCGACCCAAATTGGAACTGTTGGCTTAGAAAATAAGGTCGTCAAAGGATTTACATCGCTTCAGCAAGTTCTCAATTTTCAAACTGAGTTCGAACTTTGGGGAGACAAAAACGGTGAGCTTGAACAAGTCGCGGTGCTTAAGCTTAAGGGGCTTGGGCTTAGAATAATTCCACCGTTTGTTTTCGAGTGTAAAAATCTGGAGCGACTGTTTCTTGAAGACAACGAAATAGAAGAAGTTCCTGAAGCAATCGGGGAACTTGAAAAGTTAACTTTTATCAACCTTGGTAACAACCAGATAAGTCAACTTCCACAACCATTGAGAGAACTTACAGAACTTGGGGGGTTGATTTTGAGTAAAAACAATTTCCAAGAAGTTCCGCTTGTTTTGGGGAACCTTAGGTCGTTGGAGGTGTTGGGAGTGGAATTCAATCCGCTTGAAAACTTTAAAACGCCTTGGGCACACCTTGAAAGACTGCCGAAAATGAAAAGATTATACATAGCGGATGAACCAGCAGATTTCCTTTACGAACAGTGCGAAGACGATGAATCAAAAGTAAGGTTCATGAGGCTTATCGGTATTGAGCCAAAGTCGCGCAAAAAAAGCCGTAGTTGCATCATCAGCTGACTCGATTTGTGCTTAGCCTGGCTTGTGAAAGTTATCGCAAGATTCTCTCGTTGATATAATCAAGTGATGTGTTACAATTCATAAAACATTTTTGAAATAGGCTTTTCTCGACATTGTTTTTTTAGGAATTTTGGTATGAAAAAAAGACAAATATTCTTTGCAGTCGCAGTCGTTTTATTTAATGTCGCACAGGCAGGGCAAGGCCATTCTTTACTTGGGAAATATCCCAAGTATTATAGATCAGAAAGTTGTCCAATGGCGCCTGCAATTTGCGTTAGAAACGGAATAGGCCAAACCCTTCAGATTTGTTTGGAAGATGAATATAAGACGTTTTTTGATGCTATTTATCTTGGAACACGAGATGATGCAACAAAGAATGAAAAGGTATATTTGAAAGCCGCAAAAAAGATCACCAAACTTTGGATACACTCTCTTGGGATTGATACCATTCCTGCAGTGATAGGAGAACTTACAGGGCTCAGCGAACTTTGGCTACAACCACATACCAGTCGATTTTCGCTTCCACTAGAAATTAAAAAACTTCACAAACTTAGAACGCTTTGGGTTAACTGCAGTTTAGATTTGACTTCGCTTCCGAAAGAAATATTTCAACTGAGGGAACTAACAGAGCTGGATCTCAGAGGCAACAACCTAACATCGCTGCCACCAGAAATTGGTCTACTTACAAATCTCAAATCGCTGAATCTTTCGAACAACAGACTTACATCTTTGCCACAAGAAATAAGTAATCTTACTAATCTTGAGGAACTCTGGCTCTTGAATAACCTATTTACAACGATCCCCCCAGAAATATTCGCCCTTATGAACCTCAAATCCCTTAGTACAGGCTTTTACGGACTCCTTAGCATAGACGGCAATTGCATAGATGTAGTCCCATCAGATATTTTGGCTCTTACAAAGCTAGAAAAACTTTACTTAAGTGGAAACAATTTTACTTCAATTCCACCAGCAATATTGGAGCTTCCGCGGTTAGAGTTGCTTGGCCTGGCTCGCAATAAATTAGAAACACTTCCACCTGGGATTTTGCAAATGACCAAACTTAAGAATATTTCGCTTTCCGGCAACCCGATTTGGAACAACCGTGCTGAGGTTCCAGAAGAGATTATGGAATTTCTCGAGGGCAAAATATTTAATTAGGTTTAAGAATATATTTTGGGATGCCCATAGAAAACTGGGCAGTCAAATCACGCCCCACAGCCAATTGCTATGAGAAATTATTTCCTCTCTCATTGTTCTAAGAGAGTCGCTGCCACATTTTTTAAGTTGCGCACAAAAACTTAGAAAACCCCAGCCGACCAGGGTTTAAATCCGAGCAGCCAAATGATAAGCTTTTTATCTTGATAGGTGTGGAGCAAAATAAAAATTAAAACAATACTAAACTCTATCCGACCCCAAGTAAACTATATCAAGACAGAATAAAAAACTTTAAAAATTAAGCGGGGGTGAAAGATGATAGTGAATTTAGATTATTTTTGGTTCGTCAGGCTGAACTTCCTCAGGTCGTTTTACTTTAATGTCGAAATTTCCTGGCGCTGACTCATCAATTTTTTTCACGAGATTTTTTATGAATGTATTTTGCTGTTTAAAATATTGAATTGTTCGCAGGCAAATTTCGTCGGTAAGTTCTGGTAATTTATTTTTGTTTTCTCCAGCATCAATCCATTTCGAAATTTCTTCGTAACCGATGAAGCCTTTTTCGATTCCAAAACCCAAATCTTCGGGCGACATGTTTTTTACTTCGTCGATGAAGCCCAGGTCGAACATCTCTCGCGCGCGTTTTTTAATATTATGCGCGGCGGTTGTTTTCTCTGGGGAGATCAAAAAAACAGTGCCACCGTGTGCCACAGGGTCGAACTTCGGCTTACACTTAGAGGGTTGAACCCCGGTAGCCTTCCAAATCGCGTACGCACGTTTTATTCGGTAATTATCGTTGGGATGAATTTCAGAGGCGCGTTGCGGATCAATTTTGTTTAAATCATTCCATGTGATGTGTTCGACATCCCCCGAATTCCAGTCGCAACTTTCTTCGCGCAATTTAAAGAAGAGGCCTTTGAGATAAAATCCAGCGCCACCAACAATGACAGGAATTTTATTTCGGCTTTTTATTTCGGTAATCTTTTTTTCTACAAGTTTCCGATAATCGGAGGCGTTGATTGGTTTTTGTGAACCCGCGATCGCGAAGAGGTGGTGCGGAACTTTGTTGAAATCGTCTTGGGTTGGCATAGCGGTGCCGATCTTGGCGAAATTATATAGCTGTGCCATGTCGGCATTAATTATTTCGCCGCTGCAAGGTTTGCCTTCGACTTTGATTGCGATATCAATAGCGGCTTTCGTTTTTCCAGATGCAGTTGGTCCAATAATAAAGATGACGTCGTTGGCTTCGGGAACAAACGAGATGTTATTAAGCGGCATAGGCTACAAGGTAAACTGGGTTGTTGGTGGTGGCATCTCGTGAGGGTCTTCGCTCTGAACGAAAGGTTTCTTGATCATTCTAAGAACTTCTTCACGAACCATTCCCCTGGCAGTGATTATTTCCTGAGCGAATAATTCTTCTATAGTTGATAGGATTCCGCGTTCTCCGAAAGACAATTCTTTTTTTAGTGAGACACTCATGAGGTCGCGGTATGCTTTAGCAAGGTCGATAAGTTTCCCGCTTTGAATTTTCATCATGTATTCTTTTTGGCGCTTATTCCAGCCGCTTGCGGAGAATTCGCACATCCTAGCAATGTTGATTTCTTCTTCGAGAGTAGCGAGTGCTTTGCGGACAATAGTGGGTTCGCTAAGGTAGCGAACGCCAGACGCACGCATACTATTGAGGGGAATTAGGACAGTCATATCCTTGTACAAAAATGATAACTTGTAGAACGATACGATATTTCCAGCAACGATCTTTTCAGACACGTCGTCAATTCTGGCAACACCGTGGCCCGGATATACTACTGTTTCATCCACCTTGAACATTCATAGTCCTTTCCTGAAGAAGCACGCGATGCCGACGTTTTTGGCTGATCTGCCTTCGTGTTTAATAATAGCAGAGAACCCCAGTAGCGCACAAGCGCACTAGGGCACATTTTCCAATAGTAAGGAAAGCGGCAATAGTATGAAGTTCGCCGAGTAACACAGCAGAGATGTTTTTCTAGGTCCCCCAACCCTGATAGTGGAGTGTACGCTCAATGTACCCAGAAAAAGAAGTTTTTTATCATTTTTTTTTGTTTCGTCGGTTCTGAAATGAAAGAATGGGTCTATGCAATCGGGGGAGTGGGAAAGATTGGTTGTTGCACATTGAAATCCCGATCGCATGCTTATTTACAAAACTTCTGACAAGAAAGGAGGCCTCGCAGCTTCCCCTTTTAGGGGTTTGTGTGATTTTCGTTATCCCATTGTATCCCAATAGCAAAAGCCATTTACATATTAATATTTGCGCGCGTGTGGGATTGCGTGCGGTTGGTTTTGGAAGTCATATGTGGAGGAGTGGCTGGGGATGTGATGAGAGGAATTGGATCAACCACCCTTCTTATTTTTAATTATAATTTATTTTTTATTTTAATTTTTTTCTTTAATCAAAAGTCCTTAGGAAAAAATATCAGACCCACGTAAACCACCCTCACCTATCTCACTTCTTTCTCTCCTTTCGTTTCTTTTATTCTTCCACCTTTGTCCCCCTTGTCCATCTCTCTCGCCCCTCTGACTGGCGCATCTCAGTTGGCTTGGCGCATTCGCGCAAGGTTCACCCATCGAAAATGCAACGGAGGCGAGCCACGACCTCCACATTGGTAAACCCACGGAAGTTCTCTTCAATGTTGTACCTGCGAGCTCCAGAGGACCCCGGGCTAGGCACTCCAAAGAAATACCAAGAAGCATTCGTGCGGCACCCTCCTCTTCCACTATCCATTCAAACAAGCTTCGTTGGACGGGAGGTGGGGGTGAGAAGGAGTGTCGGTGTGGGAAATGGTGGGGTGAAGGGCCATATGTGCCGTCTATCAACTCGACATTCGGAAAACAACTCTTAACCTCGCGCGAATGCTCCAGCCTTATTTAAAACCCAGTTGCACGGTAAGAAGTTCAAAAAAGAATCTACGTGGAAATACCACGGCCTAATTTCTAGCTGGCGAAACAAGGACAAACTGTCCGCCGGACAGGAAGATTGATTACCCAGATTGAAAGCGACGGGGCTGTAGCCAGGCGAATGCCTGGATTGTGGGTGAAGGCTGAGCTTCCCTGCGGCAGCTGGCTCAGATTTAATATCAACAATAAGGGTTTTTTAACCAAAAGCGGTTTTTTCTCATTTATTCAGCCGATCATTTGACAAATCTTCGGGGCGGCACTAAAATTCCCTTAGTTGTTACAGCTAAGAAGTCCTGTAAAAAGAAGAGGCTAAAATGGCAAATAAAATCATTGGTATCGATTTGGGTACCACAAATTCTGTCGTCGCCTGCATGGAAGGTGGCACAGGAAAAGTTATTCCAAACCAGGAGGGGGCAAGTACCACTCCGTCAGTCGTTGCTTTTACAAAAGATGGCGAACGGCTGGTTGGGTCTATTGCAAAGCGCCAAGCGGTCACCAACCCAGAAAATACCATATTTTCCGCAAAGCGTTTCATCGGGCGAAAATTTTCTAGCATCCCAGAAGATGAAAAGAAAATGATCCCGTACAAAATTGTATCTGGACCAAACGACGACATCTACATTGACGTCAACGGAAAACAAATCAGTCTCCAAGAAGCGTCAGCAGCAGTTTTGCAAAAATTGAAACAAGCAGCCGAAGAACACCTCGGAACAAAAGTTGCCGAAGCAGTTATCACGGTGCCGGCATATTTCAATGACGCTCAACGTCAGGCAACGAAAGACGCCGGACAAATCGCTGGACTAGAAGTTAAGCGAATTATTAATGAACCAACAGCGGCAGCACTTGCGTATGGTTTAGATAAAAAAAATCATGAAACAATTGTCGTGTTCGACTTCGGTGGTGGAACTTTTGACGTTTCTGTCTTGGAAGTTGGTGACGGTGTAGTCGAAGTTAAAGCAACCAATGGGGACACGTTCCTAGGTGGGGACTGTGTCGACAATGAGATCATTGAATACCTCGTAGGTATTTTTAAATCTGAGCAAGGCATTGATCTTACGAACGACAAGATGGCACTTCAAAGATTGAAAGAATCTGCTGAAAAGGCAAAGATCGAATTGTCCTCAACAATCGAAACTGACATTAATCTTCCGTACATCACCGCTGACGCATCGGGACCAAAACATTTGGTTACAAAATTAACTCGCGCAAAACTCGAAAGCATCTGTGCTGACATGTTCAACCGGTTGTTCGAGCCATGCAAAAAAGCACTTGATGACGCTGGCGTTAAAGCAGGCGAAATCAACGAGGTTATCCTCGTCGGTGGATCAACGCGAATTCCCAAAGTTCAAGAAATGGTCACAAAGTTTTTTGGCAAAGCACCAAACAAGTCGGTTAACCCTGACGAAGTTGTCGCAATGGGCGCAGCAATTCAAGGTGGTGTTCTCGCTGGAGATGTTACCGACGTTCTGTTGCTCGACGTCACACCATTGACACTTGGAATTGAAACTCTTGGTGGTGTCGCAACCCCAATCATTGAACGCAACACAACAATTCCATCGCGCAAATCACAAGTCTTCTCAACAGCAGAAGACAACCAGACTGCTGTGGATGTTCATGTTGTTCAAGGTGAACGAGAGTTTGCAAAAGATAATAAAACCCTTGGCCGATTCCGCCTAGAAGGAATCCCAGCCGCTCAACGTGGCGTTCCTCAAATCGAAGTCACTTTCGACATCGATGCAAACGGAATCGTTCATGTTACCGCAGTTGATAAGGGAACAGGCAAAGAACACAAAATAACAATTAGCAACTCATCCGGTCTTTCAAAAGATGACGTTGAGAATCTTGTCAAAGAGGCAAAGGAACACGAAGCTGACGACAAGAAGAAGCGTGAAACAGTTGATGCACGAAACCAGCTTGACAGCACGATTATCCAAATCGAAAAAAGCATCAAAGAAAACAAAGAGAAGTTGCCTGTCGCAGAAGTAAGCAAGGTTGAAGAAAGTCTTGAGAAAGCAAAACAAGTTCTCAAAGACAGCCCGGAAGATTTAGACACAATTAAAAAAACAACCGAAGAACTTCTTAAGGACTCGCACAAGATTGCTGAGATCATCTACAAAGAAGCTCAGCAAAAACAGCAAGCGGAGCAGCAGGCAGCGCAGCAAGGTGAAAAGCAGCCCGAGGGCGAAACAAAGCCAGGAGGCGAAACAAAGCCTGAAGGTAACGGTAACGCCCAAGAAGGTCCAATCGAAACTGACTTCGAACAAAAGTAAAAGCCTTTAAAAGCTCGTAGATAATCATAACACCCGCTAACCATTGTAAGGTGGTGACAGCGGGTGTTATGTTATTGCGCAGTTGGAACACACTGTTTTTTCTTGAGGAGATAAGAATGGAATTGTTGAAGGTTTTAATGACCGCAGTGTTAGGTTTCGGCCTGATCGCGATACCGGGCTGTAAGAAAAAAGACACCAGCAAACCTGGCACAGAAAAAGTCGAAAAGAAAAAAGCTCCAAAGAAGAAAAAGGCAAAAGCCAAAAAGAAAAAATGCAAGAAGGGTAAAAAGGGCAAGAAGTCCTGCAAGAAAAAATAAGACACCTTGAGATGTTGAAGGGGCGCTAAGTGCGCCCCTTTTTGCTATCGGAACCGGCCTTCTATCTAAAACTTCTACTAACAACGCGTGCCACTTCTTTCTGAACAGTCAAACGAGATTTTCCTTGTTGAATGCGATCGATGAACGAAAATATTTCCGCGCGCGAACCATACATTGGACCATTTCCAAGATACGTCAAAACCTCAACTGCATAGTCAAATGAATCTGGGTCGGTAACACCGGTGGCTTCGTATTGATTTGCCCTAAGCGAGGAAACCACCCCACCTTCTGGGCCACCATTTATTACGTCTAGAAAACGTCGTATAACATTTGAACTAGGAACTTCCGAAGTCAAGAACAATCCCACCAGTAAATTCATCCCCTCTTTGTAGTACTCGGCTGAATCTATGTCCTGTGCGCGCCGCAACTTTTTCTCAATCGCTGGAATTTTTTCGTCGATTAAAGCTCGGTAGTTTTCTCCAGCATTGTAGTTCACCTTTGGATCCGACTCGAATCGATCAATTACTTCTGCAAGCGACATTTGTCCAATCGAAACAACGGCAGGCTCTGGCTCTGGTTCGGGAACCGGCGCTGGAATTGGCGAAGGTTTAAAATCAATTGTTGTTGCAGGAGGTTTTATCTCCTCCGTGATTTCGATTGAATTTGTTGGACTTGCGGGATTTGGGGCTGGCTCTTGAAAAACAACGGGCTTAACTTCTTGATAAACTTTATCAGCTTCTTCGATCAAGCCTTCAAATTCTTTTACAGTTGTTTGTTTGAACTCTTCACTTGATGATCTAATTTCAAGTGAAGGCCCTTCTTCGTCGCTACCTTCAAGCCCCTTAAGTTGTTTCATTAACTCGTCTAACTCTTCAGAATCGATCTCGGTAGTTGCAGACTCTAGTTCGACTTCATCGAAATTATCCTTGATCTCATTAATTTCCGAATCGGTTGTACGCCCTTGAGCAACTTGCAAAAGATCTCTCATGCTCATTCCCGTAAGCGAGATCATTGGTAACTCAAGATGATCATGTGCATATTTTGAAAAATCTCTAGAGCGCAACATCAACTCTGCAACTTCTTCAACTAAAAATTGATTGATCGTGCGCGCGTACGTGTAGCGCGGTGTCTCTTCGCCAGTGGTTGGATTAATGTCAAATTCCCCTTCAACAATTCCAGAGTCACCTCTAAGCTCTATGCCTCTCTTGCGACGATCAAACGGATATTGCCTTAGGTAGTTCCACAATTCCTTGCGGACTTTTTTGTAGAGAACTCTTGCACCTTTGTGGCGCTTCATTGCCTCATTAACGCCCGCGTCATCGGTTCCAATAATTCCACTTGCTTTCGCAGCCTCTTGCGCTTTTTTCAATTCTTCTTCAGTCCACGCAAGAAATTTTTCGTATTTCTGAAAACTCTGCTCATAGAATATTTTTCCGACAACCTCAACCATACTTCCGCTAGGATCACTCATTGTGTACGGTTTTGTATCTTGAGAAAACTTTTCCCTGGCCTTACCAAGATCGCCTTGCGCACGGAACATAATGGCCATAATGTGCCAGAATGCTGGCTTCAATCCAATTGCAGAATCGTTGTAAAGAAAACCTTCATCCCCACGGAAATTTAGTCCAACCAATTTAAAGACCTGGCTTATTTTAAACTCAAGGTAATCGGTCATCGAAAGATCAATTCCAGATGTCCTTGGTGACTTCGAAGGAAGCTCCGCAAATTCTGTTTCTTCTAATCTGCGAATATAGTTTATAAGCTCGCGGCAACGTGCCAGGTATCGATCGCGAGACTTGTAAAGTTCATCGATACTGCCTGTTGTTGCATTAACATCACCAGACAACCCTTGCACCATCCTTTTATAGTTTTTCTCAGCAGCTTGTACATCTGACATTAACTCGGTAACATCTTCGACTTGTTGGTCAAGTTTGCGACGAACATCCTCAAGATACGCGACCGTGGCCCGCAGATAATCTTGATAGACTTTTTCTATTTTTGCTTCTCCCTCAACACCAACACGCTGCTCTTGGAATTTTACATTTAGGTCAATCGATCGTTGATTCCGAGCCGCACGCTCTCCTTCAAGCTGACTTATTCGCTCTGTAACACCTGATGATTGTCGAAGATCAAGCCCTTCCCATTTTACATTGTTGAGTTTTTCTAGTGTAGCTGGGGCCGCTTCAATTAATTCCGCTAAAGATGCAATACGGATATCTAAAAGTTTTTTAAGCGCGATAACATTGATACTGTTTTTCCATTCGTCATCTGGAGCTTCATCAACGGCAATATCGCGATTTTCTTCTTCCTGCATCTGCTGAATTACTAACGGAGCAATTCCACGGAATCTCTCAGCAACGTGTCTTCGGATTGAGTACGCGAACAAATCAAGATCAGAAAGCGAAACATCTTTTCGCGCAAGCTCATTTGTCCCTAACGGAAGGAGTTGCTCAAGGGCATACTCTGTCTTTGCGTTATAACCACGAATCAATCGCATCTCACTGTACGCTTCCTTCATCACTGAGATGATTCCAGAAACCCCAGAGCGCCACTCAACAAAATCACGAGCACTGATTTGTCTTGTGTACTGATTTATTAGCCGACGAAATTCACGAGGAATTTGCATAACAATTCGCTTGATCACATTTTCGCCAAGCAGCTCTCCGATGAGAATAACTTTTTCATTATCCCACGAACTTGGATAACGCTTTCCTGCGTTAGCAGCAACTGTTTCCTCAATCGCAGGGGTAACTGCGAGACGCTTTGTAAGTTTTACAATTTCGCCAGAGATGTCATTAACTTGTGGATACGCATCCTCGTATAATTTAGATGGCGTCTTTTTTCCGTAGATGTCGAACTTTGGTAAGTATCCACTGTTCACGAGAGCTGTACGAATCAACATCATGACTTTCACAAAGAAGATACTTTCTGGCCGAAGCCTTCCAAAGTAACGCATGGTATCCCACGCATTTTCGCCCGGCTTTTGCGTTGTATAATGCTCATCGTCACCAGTTGTCCAAGTGATGGACTTCAAAACCTTTGGAAGCAAAATTGATAGTGGCCGGCGATAGAGATTTAATTCGTAAGTGCTCTTTCCAATTTTTACTGTCGCAGGAATCATTTGCGCATAAACTGGGCGGTAGTAAAATTTATTGTCGCGAATAACAAATCCGAGAGGTTCACTTGGATCTCCAGAACCTTCAAAGCCAAAGTCATACTCAACCCCTTGGGCTTTGTATGACCATCCTAGACTTCCAACCTTTTTTGGTTTTGGCGCAATAACTTTTTCTGCTTTCGTGGGATCACCACGGTTAACAGTATAAATCCTTAGCGTCCGCCCCATGTAATCGGATGTCGTAAGGGAAAACCAAAAACTTTTCACGAAGTTGGCGATGAAGCCGGCCACTCCCTTCAAAGAATCAATAATAATCTTGAAGCCACTTGGGTATTCCTTATCGACTTTTTTAACCCCAAGCGCTCCAAGAATTTTATCCTTGAGCGAATAACTTCCCGTCTTTGCAGCCTCAGCCGCCTCATTCTCGAGACGCTTTAACTCCTCGATAGAAAAATCATCTTTCGATGCTTCCGCATTCGAAGAGCCTGTGCTTAGTTCTGGACCTGCGGCAAAAAGTCTCGGCGGAGAAGTTGGAGAAAAAACCAAACATCCGAAAAGTGCAACAGCAATTAGGCGATGTAGCTTCATTGTATTTTCCTTTTTATACAAACAAAAGACGAATTCCGAAATCCGCCCCATGGTATGAAAGCCAAACAATAAATTGCAACACAATTCCTTCTGCTGCCACTAACGTTTTAACTTTCCCCTTACATTGCTGAATAGTGGGCCAGCACCTGTGTCACCAGGAAGGATTGGAAGTATTAACGCACCATTCCTGAACATAAAGTAATTTGAGGATTTCGTTATGGAGTCAAGATCAATTTTCATTCCAACAGAAATTTTCATTAGTATCG
>JABIAA010000124.1 GCA_018656485.1 bacterium
CTCGATCGCAAGCGTCATGCCTACTTGTAAAATCGGCCCCTCGCCAGGCACACCGTAATTCGGAATCTCCGGCTCTTCGTGCAAATCTTTTCCAACACCATGGCCAACAAAATCGCGAACAACATTACAACCGGCAGCTTCAACAACCGACTGGATCTTCGCTGAAATGTCAGAGAGGTGAATCCCAGGTCGAACTAACTTAATTGCTTCATCAAGTGCAGCTTGTGCGACCTTGGCCATCTCGACCGCTTTCTCGACTGGTGTCCCAACAAAAAAGCAACGAGCCATGTCTGCACAATACCCACGATACGATGCAACCGCGTCTATTGTAACAAAATCCCCGCTTTTTAATACCATTCTCGTCGATGGAACCCCATGAATCAAAATATCATTCACAGAGATACATGTTGCATGCCGGTAACCAGCGTATCCTTTGCACTCAGGAACAAGCCCAGCGGCTTTCATCAAGCGCTCAATTGTCGCGTCTATTTCAAAGGTATTAGCCCCTTCGACCACGGTTTTTTCAATCTCTCCAAAAATCCCAGAGAGCAAGTTTCCCGCAGTCCGCATTTTATTTATAGCATGTTTATTTTTTATGACGATCATTTCGACGAAAAACCTATTTTTTCGCAAAATTCGTCGTACACGCCGGGAACATCCTGCTTGGCATTCACATGAAGCACTTTTGCTCCACAATTGCCGTAGCGTTCCATAATGCTATTTTCTGTCTCTCGATAGCCGGAAATGCGACAAGCGATCACGCCAGCATCATCGTCCAACCGATGCACAACTTCAGCACCACAGTGCGTACATTTCCCATCAGCGGGCTCGGTGCTTGCGGAATAAATTTCCTGGCACTCTTTGTTCCCGCACACAACCCTCATCGAAAGTCGCTTCTCAGCTTCATCGTCATCGAGATCAAAAACCACGACGGCAAAATTACTGCCTGCACAGTCAAACCCATCACACAACGCATCAACCTGGCCAACACTTCGAGGGAAGCCATCCAGAAAAACAATCTCGACTTTTTCATCACGATCTTTTTCTTTGACCCACTCGAGCACCATCGCCGAAATAATTTCGTCAGGCACTAGGTTTCCAACTGATGTGTACTTATTAATTTCAATTCCAATATCAGTTCCCTCGGAGACGTGCTTACGACACAAGTCACCGGTGGACAGCGTTACGACTCCCGAGCTCTCGCGAACAAGTCGTCGAACTGCCGTTCCTTTACCAGAACCTGGCGGACCGAAGAGTGTATAAATTTTAGTTGTTGATCCGCTATCTAGCATATCTTCCCTTCATGCGGCCTGACGACAAGAACCCGTCGTAACGGCGTTCAATCAATGCAGCTTCAAGTTGTGAAGATGTATCTAGTGCAACACCAACTGCGATAAGTAAACTTATTCCGCTCAATGATATTGGTGACGAAAGAGCACGCAACACAACGTCAGGCATAACCGCCAATGCAGCGAGATAAATCGCTCCAGGGAGGCTAACCCTCATGAGAAGGTACTCAAAAAATTCTGCCGTCTTGCGACCCGGACGAACGCCCGGAATAAATCCACCAGACTTTCTTAAGTTATCAGCTAGCTCGACTGGGTTGAAAATCATTGATGTGTAGAAAAAACTAAAGAAAATAATGAGCGCAACTGTAATCAATGTGTGCAATGGCGCACCATAATCGATCCAATCAAGCGCGCCCTTGAGCATTTCGAAGCGAGAAAAAAGTCCCTTCAAAAGCATCATAGGCATGCCGAGCATCGCACCCGCAAAAATAACTGGTACGACATTTGCGGAGTTCAACTTGAACGGAATGTACGAGCTGACACCGCCATAAACTTTTTGACCAATCACGCGCTTCGCGTACTGAATCGTAACACGTCGCTCACCGCGCTCAAGGAAAACAATGCATGAGATCAACGCTAATACGAATGCAAGAATTCCACCCGCCAAAAGCGGATCGATTTGCCCAGCATTCACACTTCCCCAAACCTTCAAGACTTGTCCCGGATATGCCGCAACGATACCTGCAAAAATGAGGAGTGAGCTTCCCTGCCCAATCCCATATTGGTTGATTTGTTCGCCAAGCCACATCACAAAGAGTGAACCAACACTCAAGAAGAGAACAGTGGTAAGCCGAAACCCCCAACCAGGGCAGAGAATCAATCCGTCCTGTGCCCGCTCTAAAACAGTAGAGAAGACCAAACCTTGCATCACACTAAGTCCAAGTGCGAGATACCGGGTGTACTGATTTATAATTTTACGACCGTAGTCACCTTCTTTGGCCAATGCCTCAAATGTAGGGACAATGACTGTAAGAAGCTGCATCATGATGGATGCACTAATGTACGGCATGATTCCCAAAGAAAGAATCGCAACTCGTTTCAACGCACCACCAGAAAATAGGTCTAAGTATTTTAAGAACCCACCTGACATTGCTGAGTCCATGAAATCACGGAGTACAACAGAGTTCACGCCAGGAAGTGGAACGTGAGAACCAAGACGATAAACCGCCAAAATGCTCAGTGTAAAACCGATACGTCGCCGGAGATCACTTACACGAAAAATATTAGCCAAGCTACCTAGTAAGCCGCTCACTGAACTACTCCCCTGTAAGAGTCACCTCTCCACCAACCTTAGTAATCGCTTCTCTAGCAGAAGCACTCACGGCATCAACGGTAACAATTAATTTCTTTGTAAGCTCTCGTCCACCAAGAATTTTAACTTTGGTGTTTTTTCTGCGAACAATTCGTTTGCTTATCAAAGATTCTTTATTGACCGTTTCGCCAATTTCGAATTTCAATTCAAGATCGCTAAGTTGTACTTCAGAAATTTTATCTGCAAATCGTGTGTTGTTAAAACCACGCCTTGGAAGACGACGGGTCAACGGCATTTGTCCACCTTCAAAGTTGGCCCTAAGACCAGACTTTCCACCGGAACGAGAACGTTGTCCCTTGTGTCCACGACCAGACGTACCACCACGGCTTCCACCGCGACCGACACGCTTTCTGGCGTCTGTAGTTTTTACAAGTGTATCAAGACTCAGCATCGACGCCTCCAATTAATTCTTTGATGCTCTTGCCGCGTAGCTTCGCAATATGGCTAGCCGAACTGAGCGTCTGTAATGCTTCCATTGTAGCGCGAGCAACATTTCCTGGATTTGGAGATCCAAGTGATTTTGCCAACACATCTTTGACACCTAAAGCGTCAAGAACTGCGCGAACCGAACCACCAGCGATAACGCCAGTACCCTTAGACGCTGAGCGAAGTAATACTTTGCTTGCGCTATGTTTTGCCTGCACAGTAAACGGTATTGTTGTTTTATACAACGGAACGTCAACCATGTTTTTGCGAGCGCGCTTGTACGCTTTTGAAATTGCGGAAGAAACCTCACGGCTCTTTCCAAGTGCGATTCCAACTTTACCAGCACGGTCGCCAACAACGACCAAAGCAGAGAAAGATAAACGTCTTCCGCCCTTGATTACTTTCGCAACCCTGCGAACTTGGAGCACTGCTTCAGCGAAATCATCTTGAGGCGCGTAAGCACCTTTTGCACCACCGCCTGACTTTGATCTGCCGCCCGGGCCATTCTCGCCCGAACGTTTCCCGCGACGCCCTGGCGCTGCGTTCGCATTCCTCTTTTCTACTGGCATAGTCTATCTAGGTCCCAAAACAAATCCGAAAATATTCAACATTTAGAACTCAAGCCCACCTTCGCGAAGACCTTCTGCTAAAGCGCGAACGCGCCCATGATACTTATATTTTCCACGATCGAAAAACACAGGACCAACAGACAGCTCACTAGCTTTCTTAGCTAAGTCTTTGCCAACTAATTTTGCAAGCTCAATTTTGCCGCTTACCTTCTCTGGCATTTCCATTCCAACTGACGACGCTGAAGCAACGGTCATGTGCTTGCTATCATCGATAAGTTGTATAGAAATGTGTTTAAGGCTACGACACACACATAGGCGCATGCGATCAAAACTAACGCGTCGCACTTTATTGCGAACACGAAACTTTCGTCGATTGACCCTTTTTTTATTTGTATCTAATAAGCTCATTTTACCATTCTCTACTTCAGTAGCCAGAAGCATAACATCTATTTATTTAGTTGCTACGCTTTTGTCTTTCCTTCTTTGCGGATGATTACTTCATCTTCGTACATAATTCCGGTTCCTTTATAAGGCTCCGGTGGACGAAAAGACCTGATTGCGTCACACGCATTCCCAAGCATCAACTTGTCTGCTGACTTGAGCACCAAGTTTTGGCCGGTCTTATCAACTTCTATATCAACGCCCTGCGGAAGTTCGTAGTTGATTTTGTGGCTAAAGCCAAGTGAGAAAGTCAGCTTCTTTCCAGCCGCCAGTACCTTCAAACCAAGGCCAACAATTTTCATGCGCCTCTCAAATCCAACTTCTGCTCCGCGGACTTTATTTGCCAACAGCGCCCTGTGTAACCCCCAATGCATTCGGTTGTTACGCGAGTCTTCCTGTATGGTCAACTTCAATACTTTTTCCTCTAAGCCCACCGTAATAAACGATGGAAGCTCGTGCGTGAATGAACCTTTTACTCCCTTAACGGAAACAACTTGCCCATCAACACTCACCGTTGCAGAGGAAAAAGGTATTGGCATTCTTCCAATTTTTGACATATTTCCCTCTACCAAACCATGCAGAGAACTTCACCACCCAAAGACTCACGTCTTGCTTTGTGGTCAGTCATCACACCTTTATTGGTGGTTAAGATTGAAACCCCCAGCCCGCCAATTACTGTGCCGAGCTTGTCAACGCCACGGTAGTGTCGTCTTCCAGGCTTACTAACACGAGAAATCTTATGTATCGTGGATTCACCACGAACATATTTTAGTGATACCTCTAAGCAGTCAAATCCGTTATCACTTTTTACAATGCGACAATCTTTGACGAAGCCCTCTTCTTTGAGAACTTTTGCAATGTCGTATCTGAGCCGAGAAAACGGAAGAACGACCTGCTTTTTGTACACACTGATCGCGTTCCGGATCACCGTTAAAAAATCACCTACTGTATCGATCGACATTGAACACCCTTTACCAACTTGCCTTTTTTACACCCGGAAGCATTCCTGCCAACGCGAACTTTCTCAGACAGATTCTACATAATCCAAAGAGTCGTAGAAATCCACGAGGACGGCCACACTCTTTGCACCTGTTTCTGACACGCGTCGCAAACTTTGGCTTCCGCTTTGATTTTTCTATAAGAGCTTTTTTTGCCATTAGAGCCCCGCTTCCTTAGAGTTTCCTGCACTACGCTTAAATGGCATGCCAAATTCGCCAAGCAATGCAAGCGTATCTTTTTCACACGTAGCATCTGTGTGCATCGAAATACCGAGCCCACGCATCTGCTCAACTTTGTCGTAATCAATTTCCGGAAATACCATCCAGTCTTTGATCCCGAGCGTATAATTTCCTGTTCCGTCCGTCTTAGTTGTGACCCCCTGAAAGTCCCGCACCGATGGAAGCACAACATTTATGAGCTTATCGAGAAATGCGTACATCCTCTTACCACGAAGCGTTGCCATTGCACCAATCGGAGCACCTTCTCGAAGCTTAAAACCAGCAATCGACTTGTGGGCTTTGGTAACAACAGCAGCCTGTCCAACAATGTTGCTCATTATTACTCTGACAGCCTCAACAGCTTTACCACCACCTGCAGAATCTTTTATCCCGGTGTTAACCACAATTTTGAGAAGGCGCGGCACCTGCATAACGTTAGAGAATCCTAGCTTCTCTTTAAGCCGCTCGCGGATTTCCCGCTTATATAATTCTTCTAACCGCGCGTTCATACCCTCACCTGTTCAAGTCGTTTACTGAATTTCCTCACCGGAGCGTTGGCTCACGAGAACCTTTTTACCGTCTTCGGTTCGTGCAACACGAACTCTACACGGTTTCTTACTTTCTGGACACACCGGCATCACTTTACAAGTCCGAATAAAACTTTCTTCTTTTGTAATGCGACCGGGTTCCTTTTGCGATTTCGCTTTTTTGTGTTTTGTAACGATACCAACACCACGAACTTTAACAAGATCGTGCTTTCGGTCAACCGCTACAACTTTTCCCTGCTTTCCTTTATCTCTTCCTGAGATAACTTCAACGAGGATGTCTTTTTTAATTCTGCTCAACATAAATCACCTATACAACTTCTGGAGCGAGGGACAAAATTTTATTGTAACCACCACTTCGAAGTTCACGAGCGACTGGACCGAAAACTCGGGTTCCAACAGGGTTGCCATCTTTGTCGATTATGACAACTGCATTGTCATCAAACCGAACATAGCTTCCATCGGCACGCCTGCGCTCTTTTCTTGTTCTAATAATCACGGCCGTTTGCACGCTGCTCTTTTTCACAACTCCGCCTGGAATTGCTTTTTTTACAGCAATTTTAACTTTCTCTCCAAGACATGCAACGCGCTTTCCAGTCCCACCAACAACGTGGATGACTTTAGCGACTTTTGCACCGGAGTTGTCGGAAACAATGATCTTGCTTTCTTTTTGAATCATTGTTTTCCTCCATCTTTACTTCTTTCTATAAAGTTGGATAGCTTCATGTGTTTTGTTTTCGAAAGAGGAGCACACTCCTGAATCTCAACAATATCACCACATACTGCAGCACCATCAGCGTCGTGCGCTTTATACTTCTTTTTTCTGCGGACGATCTTACCAAGAAGAGGGTGTTTGTAAGTTCTCTCGCACTCTACGACAATGGTTTTATCCATTTTTGTAGATACGACCTGACCAACCATCTTTTTAGCGGAACAGTCCTTTTTTTCGCCACTTTCCATTTCACAACGCCCTTATAAGCTACCCAAAACTCAGACTTCCTTGGTGATCTTTTTTTGCCCACAAAAGGTCATTGCCTGTGCAATCGCAACACGCAATTTACGAAACTGTGAACTATCCTTAACACTTCCAGTAGTCGCACTCATCCTCAACTCAAAGAGCTGTTTTTTCATTTCAGCGATCTCAGAATTAAGATCTTTTGCCGACATTTCTTTAAGGTCATTTTTCGTCTTCATTACAGGCATTCCTTTTTCGAATTACGCGTTGTTGTACTGAACGCGATCTTCATGACCCTTTTCAACAAAGTGAACACGAATCGGCAACTTGTGCGCTGCGCCGATGAGAATCTTTTTAGCTTCTTCTCGGTCAACGCCGTTAATCTCTACAATTATTCGCCCACGCTTCACGACAGAAACCCAAAACTCAGGCGCACCCTTTCCTCCACCCATTCGAACCTCAGCGGGTTTTTTGGAGGCAGGTTTATCAGGAAACACTCTGAAGAAGTAGTCTCCCGTTTTTTTAATTTTTCTACTAATCGCAACTCGGACAGCTTCAATCTGCCGAGAAGTCAACCAGCCTGGAACCATCGCAACAAGACCGTAGTCACCGTAGGCAATAGTTCTAGCGCCCTTTGACCAGCCCTTCATCCTGCCACGGTGGACTTTGCGGTATTTAGTTTTCTTAGGCAACAACATTTGCTAGTCCTTTTTGGTCTCGGAGTAAGTCCCCTTGCAAATCCACACCTTCACACCAACTATGCCGTAAATTGTTTTCGCTTCAACTGCAGCGTAATCGACATTTGATCTCAGCGTGTGCAGAGGAACAGATCCCAGTCTGAGCCACTCTTTTCGCGCAATTTCAGCTCCACCGAGCCGCCCCCCACAACAAATTTTTATCCCCTTTGCCCCACTTTTCATGGCGGCAAAACCAGCTCGCTTCATAAGACGCTTAAAGTTAACACGTCTTTCGATCTGGCTTGTAATCCCTTTTGCAACAACAGCTGCATCAATTTCAGGAACTTTAACTTCCTTAACAGAGATCTCAACGTTCTTACCAAACTTCTTGAGAAGATCATCACGAAGCTGAGTTATTCCCTGCCCGCGCTTTCCAATCAACGCACCTGGTTTAGCCGAGTGAACAATTACTCGGACACTTTGGCCAGCTTTTTCGATGACCAGCTTGGCAATATCTGTGTCGCTAAGACGGGTCTTCAGATATTTGCGAATACCAAGGTCCTCGGCAACTTCTTTGTTATATGACAGGCGCGAAAACCATTTCACGCTCCAGTCTTCAAAGATCCCCAAACGGAAACCCAAAGGATGTACTTTCTGACCCACCTAACACCTCAATCTAGTGTGCATCGCACAAATTTACCTACCTACTTTTTTTTACTAAGCACAACCTCAATGTGGCACAAGCGCTTGCGCTGAGCGTCGCTACGACCTCTAGCACCAGGCTTAAAGTACTTAACAATGGGGCCTTGATCAACCCGAATCTCACCGACAATCACACCACTCAAGTCAACTTGCTCTCCACCTTCACGGTTGCGAAGGTTTGCGTATGCAGATTGAATCACTTTGAATAGTGAAACTGTTCGTTGCGTAAGATTCTGCTTCAACCATGCAAGAGCGTCTTCGACTCGCTTGCCGCGCACAACGTCCGCGGACGGCCTCAACTTGTATGGAGAAATTCGGACGTACCGACTTTTAGCTTTTGCCAACATTTTTCAGACCTACTTACTTCTTAGCAGCGCCGCCCTTTGCGGCTTGACGCTGTCCGCTGTGCATTCTAAACGTTCTCGTCGGAGCAAACTCTCCGAGCGCATGACCAACCATATTTTCCGAAATAAAAACGGAAACAAATTTTCGCCCATCATGTACCGCAATTGTTCGACCAACAAAGTCTGGAATAACAGTACTTGCTCTCGACCATGTTTTAATTGCATCACGCGAGCCACCAGCCGACTTCATTTTTTTCAGAAGCGACTCTGCCACAAACGGGCCCTTTTTTATCGACCGTGCCATAGTATAAAACCTCGTTTGCGCTTACTTGCGTCTCTTAATAATCAGAGAATTCTTTCTCTTCCTGGTTCTAGCACCCTTACAAGGCTTACCCCAAGGCGTAACCGGATGTGATCCTGACTTGGAGCGCCCCTCACCACCACCATGAGGGTGATCGATAGGGTTCATAGCCATACCTCTAACAGAAGACCTAAATCCTCTATGTCTGGTTCGGCCAGCTTTACCAAGCGACAAGTTGCGGAACTCTGCATTTGTCAAAGTACCAACAGTTGCCCAGCACTCAAGTCGTACCATGCGCAACTCTTTTGAAGGCATCTTGAGGACAGCCATGCCCTCTTCCTTCGCAACAAGTTGCACAGAGGTTCCAGCACTTCTCGCAAAGCACCCGCCTCTTCCTGGTTGAAGCTCAACGTTGTGAACAACGAAACCGGTTGGAATTACCGACAACGGCAATGCATTACCAACTGATGCTTCCGCAGTTTCACTCGCAACAATCTGGTTGCCAATTTTCAAACCGTCTGGCCTGAGAATATATCCCTTGGCACCATTTGCGTATGTAATCAACGCTAAAGAAACATTTCTGTTCGGGTCGTATTCAAAAGCAACAACACGTCCAGGAATTTCTTTTTGCATCCGCTTGAAGTCAACGACACGGTAGCGTCGGGCTGCGCCCCCACCACGATGTCGCGTAGTTATTCTGCCATAGTTATTACGTCCACCAGACCGCTTGAGCGGCTTAAGTAGCCGTTTTTCAGGCTTCTTATCGCTTAGCTCTCTGTCAACCAAAAAGCTTTGCGTTCTAAGTGAAGCATTCCTAGGCTTGCGCCGTACTATTGCCATTTTCTTTACCCTTCAGCCCGTGGCTTACCTTGCGGTTCGACAGGAGTCGCCCCCATTGTTTCTACACCTCCAGGGAGGTCTATTTTATACCCTTTTTTCAGCGTCACAATTGCGCGCTTCTTGTCCGGACGAATAAACTTTCTACGCGAGAAGCTACCCGGACGAGGCGGAGTGTGCAAGGTGTTCACTTTGTGAACTTTGACGCTCCAAATTTTTTCTACCGCTTTGCGCACCATCGATCGATTCGCGATATCGTGGATTTCAAACACAAGCTTCCCAAGCTTCTGATATGCCGCCCAGCTCTTACCGGTAACGACCATACGCTTTATGATGTCGTAAGGTGTTAGTTCCATTTTTCTACCATCGTTTTAAAGGCGGCTTCATCTTTTTTCAAGAACATCCACGCATTAACATTTGAAAGCGCCTCTATCTCTGGACACGCGAAATCAATCACACGAACTCCGGTGATATTGCGAAATGATGCGAACAAACCGCGATCCGGCGAACCCATCAAAACAGCAACTTTCTTTCCACGCAAACCAAGATCATTAAGTAGTGAGCTGGCCCACTTTGTCGCATACTCCGAACCCTCAACAGGAACATCGATACAACGAACGCCATCACGACTTAAAAAGTATCTGAATAATTCACGAAAGGCCATCTTTCTTTGCTTGGCATTGATCGACAGCTTTTTGACACGTGGGCTAGGACCAAAGGTCACACCACCACCACGCCATAACGGCGATCGCGCACTTGATGCTCGAGCACGGCCGGTTCCTTTTTGACGCCACGGTTTTTTGTTGGTGTACGACACGTCGCTTCTGCCCTTACATGACACTGTGCCTTGACGACGTCCTTGTCGCAAAACACGAATAGCCTGCGCAAAAACATCTGCCGCACCTGCCGCCGCGTCGCACAATTTTATTGCTGACAGTGACTCGAGTTTTTTCCCGTGTCTGTCACAGATTGTAATGATACTCATGATCGTGGTCCTTGTTTGGCGATTTCAACCAATGAACCACTCTTTCCAGGAACAGCTCCCTTTATGAAGATGCAGTTCTGTTCGCTATCAATACGAATGACACGAAGCCCACGAACTGTAATCCTCTCAGCACCAGTGTGCCCAGGAAGTTTTTTCCCTTTTTGGATACCACCAAGAGAGCATGGTCCACCCATAGAACCAGGCGACCGGTGAAAACCAGAGCCATGACTCATAGGACCTCTAGAGAATCCCCATCGCTTGATACATCCTTGGAAACCAAGTCCACGAGATGTTCCAGCAACCGTAATCTCATCGCCCTCCGAAGCACCAAACTCAGCAATGCCAACTGGCTTGCCAACTTCGATTCCCTCGGCGATACCTTTAATTTCTTTCACAAAGCGAAAGCTTCGCTTTTTTTTGAATAGCCACTCACCCTGGAACTCAACTCCGGAGAGTCGGTTCCTCACGCAACCAACCTGAAGTGCATCATAACCATCAGCACCTTGGGTCTTGACCTGAGTAACAAACCAACCGGTAACCCGGACGGCTGTAACAGGAATAAGTTTTCTTTCCGCATCAAAAAGTTGGGTCATCCCAACCTTGACGCCGTAAATCTTACGAAGCATCTACTGCCCTGCAAAGTTGTTAACTACCGAATTTCAACATCAACACCAGCTGAGAGGTTGAGTCGCATCAACGCATCCATCGTCTGCTCCGCAGGAGAAACGATATCAATGATTCGCTTATGCGTCACGAGCTCAAACTGTTCTCGTGATTTTTTATCAACGTGAGGAGACCTCAACACTGTAAAAACTCGCCTCCGGTTAGGAATCGCGATCGGCCCCAAAAGAGCCGACCCCGTTCTTTTAACCGTCGAAACTATTTGCTTCACCGAAGTATCGAGAAGCCTATGGTCATACGACCTTAAAGTAAGTCTTATTTTTAGTTTTTTCATATTCAAACTTACTCTACAATCTCACTCACCACCCCGGCTCCAACTGTTCGTCCACCCTCACGGATAGCGAATTTCAACTCAGGATCCATTGCGATTGGTGAAACCAATTCAACTTCAAGCGCAACGTTATCGCCAGGCATAACCATCTCACGACCTTCTGGAAGTGTGATGGATCCGGTTACGTCTGTTGTTCTAAAGTAGAACTGGGGACGATATCCGGCGAAGAACGGACTGTGACGCCCACCTTCATCCTTAGTCAAAATAACAACCTGCGCCTTAAACTTTTTATGAGGTGTGATCGAGCCCGGCTTTGCCAAAACTTGTCCACGCTCAACATCATCTTTCTTTATTCCACGGAGGAGAACACCACAGTTGTCACCCGGCTGGGCTTCACCCAACTCCTTGTTGAACATCTCAATTCCGGTAACAATTGTCTTGGCCGTCGCTTTAAGTCCAACGATTTCAACTTCAGCACCAACCTTAGCGAGTCCGCCTTCTACACGACCGGTAACAACAGTACCACGCCCTGAGATTGAGAAAACGTCTTCTATCGGCATCAAGAAAGGCTTATCTGTTGCCCTCTCTGGAGTTGGAATGTAACTATCAACTGCCTCCATAAGCTTGTTGATCGACTCTGCACCGAGCTCTCCAGCATCGCCTTCAAGCGCCTTAAGAGCGGATCCCTTAACGATAGGAATTTCTTCCCCTGGGAAACCGTACTTCGTCATCAACTCACGAATTTCTTCTTCAACAAGTTCGACAAGACATTCGTCGTCGACCATGTCAACTTTGTTAAGGTATACAACAATCGCTGGTACACCAACCTGACGAGCAAGCAACAAGTGCTCCCGCGTCTGTGGCATAGGACCATCGGCAGCTGATACAACCATGATCGCGCCATCCATTTGAGCAGCACCAGTGATCATGTTTTTGACATAGTCCGCGTGACCTGGACAGTCAACGTGAGCATAATGTCGGTTTGTTGTTTCGTATTCTACGTGCGCAGCCGCAATCGTGATACCACGCTCTCTTTCTTCTGGCGCATTATCAATCTGAGAAAAGTCACGCTTTTCTGCAAGCCCCTGATCAGCGAGAACTCTTGTAATCGCCGCAGTCAGGGTAGTCTTACCATGGTCGACGTGGCCGATTGTGCCAACATTACAGTGAGGCTTAGTCCTCTGAAAAACACCCTTTGCCATCCCAATTCCTTCCTGAGACAATAATAAACCGCAACAATTTTTCTCTACTTCTTTCCGCTAACAACCGCTTCTTGAACTCCCGCTGGGACTTCTCGATATTCTTTAAATTGCATACTCGAACTCGCACGCCCCTGCGATAGGGAGCGCAATGAAGTCGTGTATCCAAACATTTCTGAGAGCGGAACCTCAGCGGTAACGACCTGCACTTTTCCACGTGCCGTCATCCCCTGAATTCTGCCGCGTCTGGAATTGAGGTCACCCATTACATCACCCATGTTTTCTTCTGGTGTGAGAACCTCGATATCCATGATCGGTTCCAACAGAACCGGATCCGCTTTTGACATACCACTCTTGAATGCCATCGATGCTGCTATTTTAAACGCCATTTCGGAAGAGTCAACATCATGGAAAGAACCATCAAATACGGCAACTTTCACATCTTCTACTGGATAACCAGCAAGAACACCGGTTGACAGCGTCTCTTTGATTCCTTTTTCAATAGGAGCAATAAACTCCCGAGGAATAGATCCACCGACAATGGCATTTTCAAATTCAAACCCTTCGCTTCGCCCGAGCGGCTCAATCTTAAGCCATACGTGACCATATTGACCACGACCACCGGACTGACGAATAAACTTGCCTTCGGCTTCGACAGACTTGCGCAATGTTTCTTTGTAAGCAACCTGCGGCTTTCCAACCGCGGCCTCAACTTTAAACTCACGCTTCAAGCGATCAACAATAATTTCCAGGTGAAGTTCACCCATTCCGGAAATAATTGTTTCGCCTGTTTCCTCGTCAATCGTAAATCGAAATGACGGATCTTCCTGCATCAACTTGCGAAGAGCAACATTCATTCTTTCATAATCGGCCTTGCTATTTGGCTCAATGGAAACACTTACGACTGGCGCAGGAAAATCCATTGACTCAAGCAAAACCGGATGACCAATGTCGCAAAGCGAATCACCAGTCGTGACATCTTTAACACCAACAACACCAATGATGTCACCGGCTGACGCCTCTTTAATTTCTTCTCTCTTGTTCGCATGAAGCTTCAAAAGACGACTCACACGCTCTTTTTTGCCTTTGGCAACATTGTAAACGTACGAGCCCGCCTCTAATCTTCCCGAGTAAACTCGAACAAATGTCAGCGAACCAACAAATGGGTCAACTGCAATTTTGTACACAAGGCTGGAGAACGGAACCTTTGGATCCGCAGCTCTCTCAATTTTTTCACCCGTATCAGGATCTTCACCAACAATGGCTGGAACCTCTAGCGGGGACGGCAAGTAGTCAACAACTGCATCAAGCAGCAACTGCACACCCTTGTTCTTGAAAGCGCTCCCACAAAAGACTGGAGTAACTTCTTGAGCCACAACACCTTTTCGAAGGGCTGCCTTTACTTCTTTGACCGAAAGCTCTTCTCCCGCAAGATATTTTTCAGCTAACGCATCATCAAAGTCACATGCACGCTCAACAACGGCGATGCGACGTTTATTCATTTCTTCAAGGTGCTCGTCCGGAACATCTTGAACTTCGAACTCAGCGCCCAAAGTTTCATCGTTGTAGACGACCATTTTCTTTTCTAAAACGTCGATGACGCCTTTGAAGTTTTCGTCAAAACCAACTTGTATTTGCATCGCAAGAGCATTGCCATCCAACTTGTCATCGATTTCTTTAACAACTTCGTCGTAATCTCCACCAACGCGATCAAGCTTATTTACGAAAGCGATTCTAGGAACTTTATACCTGTCAGCTTGACGCCACACGGTTTCTGACTGCGGCTGGACTCCTCCAACCCCACAGAACACCGCGACTGTTCCATCAAGCACACGTAGCGACCGTTCAACTTCAACTGTAAAGTCAACGTGTCCTGGGGTATCAATGATGTTGATGTGATGACCGAGCCACTCGCAGGACGTCACAGCTGATGTGATCGTGATCCCACGCTCTTGCTCCTGAGCCATCCAGTCCATCGTTGCTTCGCCTTCATGGACTTCGCCAATCTTATACGAAACACCTGTGTAATACAGGACTCGCTCTGTAACAGTGGTTTTGCCCGCATCAATGTGGGCCATAATCCCAATGTTGCGATATTTTTTTAGATCATTACTCATCGTACTTATCGATCACCCTGTTACCATGCATAGTGAGAGAACGCGCGGTTCGCCTCAGCCATACGATGGATATCACTTTTCTTTTTGATAGCCCCACCACGTCCTTCGACGGCATCCAGCAACTCGTTACCGAGCCTAGCACCCATCGTTTTATCTGAGCGCTTCGCAGCTGCACCAAGCAACCAGCGATACGCCAAAGCTTTAGCTCGGACTTCACGTACTTCTGTTGGAACCTGGTAAACACCGCCTCCAACCCTACGAGACCGAACCTCTACAACTGGACGAACACCAGCAAGAGCCTTTTCAAAAAGCTCATACCCGGCTCTTTCCGATCCAGCCTTCTGCGCCAACATGTCCATCGCGCTGTAAACAATTTTGGCTGCTAAATCTTTTTTGCCGCGCTCCATCACAACGTTAATCAACTTCTGCACAATCACAGAATTGTAACGTGGATCTGGAAGAATTACTCTTGTAAGATCTTTTTTTCTACGCCTAGGCATTATTTACCCCCCGATTTCTTTTTCTTTGTACCGTAGAGGGAACGACTTTGGTTCCGCCCTTCGACACCAGATGTATCAAGCGTTCCGCGAATTATGTGATATTTCACACCAGGCAAATCCTTAACCCGTCCACCACGGATAAGAACAACCGAGTGCTCTTGGAGGTTGTGCCCCTCGCCGGGAATGTATGCCGTTACTTCCTTGCCGGTAGTCAATTTGACACGCGCAACTTTTCGAAGCGCTGAGTTTGGCTTCTTTGGCGTAACTGTGTACACACGTGTGCAAACACCTCGCCGCTGAGGGCAACTGCATAAAGCAGGAGCTTTTGTCTTTTCAACAACAGAGGTTCGACCTTTACGAACAAGTTGATTAATCGTTGGCATACACCTAAAACCTATCTTAAAACCACCAACTGCCACACTCTTCCGGAAAGACATAGTCCATCGCTGCGCAGGGCTACTAAGCCATGCTGCCAGCAAAGAGCAACCTAAACAAACTTTAAGCGCTGCTGGGATCGACCGGAGAAATCGTTGTTAATTCTATCCTTTTCGCCCATTTTTTCAAGTAAAAATAACATCTCACAAAGGAATCTTTGCAATAACCCCTCTTGAAGTGGCACCTTACTAGAATAAAATCGCAATGTGGACATAAAATTTTACCTTGGTAAATTCGACTGAAGTATGTGCTGCAATGTAGCCGCGCAACAGTTCAAATCATAGGAGGAGACATGCTCTCAACAGCCGCAATTGTTAATAGTTTTCCACTCGCAGCAGTGGTCGCCAAGATATCTTCAATCTTACTCGCACTACTCGGATTCACCGTCATAGTGCTGGTTCACGAATTCGGGCACTTCATATTTTGCAAGCTGTTCGGCGTGAAAACTCCCACATTTTCCATCGGCATGGGGCCGGTAATCGTCAGTAAAAAAATAGGAGAAACTGAATTCTGCTTGTCATCAATTCCAATCGGTGGCTACCTAGAAATTGCCGGTCAAGCGGAACCTGGGCAAGGTTCACAAGAGCATGCAGCCTCAACAGAAAATTTTTCTTTCACATCAAAATCATATTGGCAACAAGCACTCATTTTGACCGGCGGCGTCATGTTTAATTTATTTTTTGCCTACTTCGCCTACACCACAATCCTATGGAAAGGATTCCCAAGCACGATCTACAAAAACATAAAAGTTGAACGAATTGTCGAAGAAAGCCCTGCAGAAAAAGAAGGAATCCTAAAAGGAGATCTAATCACCGGCATCGAAGGAAAAGCCTTCATCAACATGGATGATGCCCCAGCATTCTTTGCTAAAACAATTTCTGAGTCTGCAAACAAAAAAATAGACTTCACAATTCTGAGAGACGGAGACAAGAAGCGATTCTCCATAGCCATCGGTAAAAAAGATGAGCGCGGCTTTCTTGGCTGCGGTTATGCATGGGACAGAAGTCGCGGAAAGCCCCAGTCACACAGCATAAAGGAATCGTTAACAAAATCCTTTTCAATGATGACCGCACAGGTATTCGCCGTGCTGTCAGTACTCAAACACCTAATAACAACTCGCGACCTTTCAGCAGTTGGCGGTCCAGTGATGATGCTCACGCAAACCACGAGAGTTGCAAGCGAAGGAATCATCTTCCTCATCCTGTTCCTCGCATTCATAAGCGTAAACCTCGCCGTGATCAACATGCTTCCCATTGCCGCACTCGACGGTGGACAGCTGCTTTTCCTGACAATTGAAGCAATCATACGACGCCCATTGCCAGAAAAAGTTCGCCTCTACATCAACGTTGTGTCATGGGGATTCTTGCTATTTCTGATGCTACTCTTCACTTACAAAGACATCGTCAGAATCTGGTTCTAAAGAATCTAGCTCTAGAAAATAGAAAAAGGCCCTGCGGAGAAATCCACGGGGCCTTAATTTTTTATGCGAAATAAATTTATTACTTCGCGATCTGTGCTGTGTGTGGATGTTTTGATCCAGCGTACACCTTAAGTTTTTTTATGAGTTCTCGACTCAACTTATTCTTTGGGAGCATACCCTGAACCGCGTGCTTAAGAATCTCTTCTGGCTTGTCAGACATAACGTCCTTCGCGCTCTTCTCCTTAAGACCACCTCGCCAGCCAGAGTAGGATTTGTAAATCTTATCCGTGCTCTTGCGTCCGGTCATTACGACCTTTTCGCAATTCGTTATAACGACATAGTCGCCACAATCAATGTGCGGAGTAAAGTACGGTTTGTCTTTACCACGGAGAATATCCGCAATTTGTGTTGCAAGCCGACCAAGCACCTTGCCGCCCGCATCAATGTTGTGCCAAACCGGGCATCGGTCCTCATTCCTGAGGGAAAACGTTTTGTTAATGTCCATAAGCAACCTCTATCGCGATTCACCTACGCAAGCTCATCGTCACCGACAAGTCCACGTTAATGTGTAGAACCAGACTTAATATTAAGAAAATACCCCATATCTAAAGATATTCTCGATTCTAAAGAAAAACGCGCGCACGGTCAAATTATACCGTGCAATACAATTTTTCTTCCAAGAAAACATCGAGGCATGATAGCATCATCCGTCACAATAAACTCATACTGGAATATATTCAAATGAAGCCTCCAAAGGTACTTATAGCCGCTGTCGCAATAATATTCGCCGCATTTTTCATTATTTTCATGCGCCCAAGACTCCCTAAAATTTTTAGAAGGCGCACGACAACCATAAAAATTGGTGAAATTGAAAAAGCATCAGGAATTAAAAAATCAGAATGTGCCGGGAAGTGGTACACCAACAGCCCAGCAAAACTCAAAGAATCAATTCAAAAGCACCTCCAGCAGGCAACATCGCTGTTCCCCCCAGATGAAGGCTGTAACACGCGCGCACTCATCGTACCTCACGCCGCGCACAAATTTTCTGGGCTATGCGCAACAACAGGATACACTTGGCTCAAAAGCGATATCAAAAAAATAATTTTACTTGGGCTCAACCACTCAAAATCTTTCGATGGAGTCGCACTTCCTGACTTTGCAACATACAAAACTCCAATTGGAAAAATCGACCTGGATGTCGACGCAATCAGCTCATTGTCGCAAAACTCGCTGTTCCGATCGATGCCCGACATGCTCAACCGTGAACACTCAATCGAAATCCAACTTCCACTTATTCAGTCGCTCACAAAAGATGTAAGAATAATCCCGCTCATTGTCGGAAACTTAGACACCCAAAAAATTGAACGCGCCGCACATGAGATTGGCGATCTAATCGACGAACACACTGCCGTTATCGCATCTTCTGACCTTACCCATCATGGTAAAAATTATGACTTCCAACCATTTCAATCCGGCGTAGCAGAAAAAGTTCGCAAGCTCGACGCCGAAGCAATCGAAACGATCTCATCAATGTCACGAGAAACATTTGAAGACTTTCTAAAAAATAAAGAATCAAGCATTTGTGGAACCTCCCCAATTCGACTTTTGTTAGAAATAATCCAACAAGGGCACCTAGGAAAACTCGAACCAAGACTCGCATGCTACTACCAGTCGCCACAAATTGTTGAACTTGGAAATGCAGACCTAGAGCCAAAACACCTCATCGATCTTGTTCAACTTGGAATCGACGACTCGCTTGTGAGCTACGCATCAATTGCATTTAAAACGGCACCTAAGAAAAAAATTGAAACAAAGTTTCCCGACTTCTCAAGCTACGAAAAACAATGCCTCATACGCACAGCGCGCGAAACAATTGAAGCACCGTACCTTCATCCATTCAAAACATCAACTACTGCTCTCTATCATTCACAATGCCCATCGCTCCGCGGAAAAAATGGCGTGTTCGTCACCCTGAAAAAAAACGACGAATTGCGCGGATGCACAGGAACACTTCAAAGTCCAAATCCACTTCACACAACAATTTCACACATGGCTCTTTCCGCCGCAATTCGAGACAATCGATTCGAGCCGGTCAAGCAAAATGAACTCGATGACATCACAATCGAAATCTCCGTTCTTTCAACTCCTGAAAAAATAAAATCATACAAAAGCATAAAACTTGGAACACACGGAATTCTGCTTGAAAAAGATCTCGGCGACGGAAAAAGAGCCGGAGCGGTTTTTCTTCCTAAAGTCCCTATCAACAACGGCTGGAGCATAGAAGAAACACTAACTGAGCTAAGCAAAAAAGCAAAACTTGCCCCTGACGCATGGAAGAAAGGATGCAAGTTTAAAGTTTTTGAAACGATCAATTTTGCCGAATAATTACTCCGCGCCCTCGTTCATCATTGCTTCGATTTCATCTGGACTTTTTGGAAGGTCTGCGGTTAGGCACATGATCCCGTCATCCGCCAATACGTAGTCATCTTCTATGCGGATGCCAAGACGTTCATCCGGAAGATAAACTCCCGGCTCAAGCGTAAACATGTCGCCTGACTTTAGGGGAACTTTATAATCGCCAACGTCGTGAACATCAAGCCCAAGAAAGTGTCCAATCCCATGATAAAATGCTTTATCTAATCCGTGAGGCTCCAAAAATTTTAGAACTTTGTGGTGCACTGAAAGATCCTGATCGTCGACATTGGAAAGATACATTCCCGGACGCACCACAGATTCCGCATACGCCTGGGCATCAAGGACAAGTTGGTAAAGTTCGCGTTGCCGCGGCGTAAACATTCCAGACACAGGATACGTGCGACTGATGTCAGCAGCGTACATTAAGTTTTCCGCTCCAATATCAACAACAACAAGATCGCCATCCATAAGCTTGGAGGAAAGTTCTGTGTAATGTAAAATTGCCCCATTGCCACCCGAAGCAACAATCGTTGGAAAAGCCGGACCTGAGGACCCCAGTGAAATAAAGGCTGATTCAATAATTGCACGAACCTCGTATTCGAAGATTCCATTACGAATCATTTTTGCCACCATGCCATGAGCGGCCATCGTTGACATTGCCGCGTCAAACGTTGCAACGATTTCTTCCTTCCCCTTGTTGCGCCTCATCGCATGCAACTCTGCAGAAATATCCGTCAACTCCTTGTCAACGCCAGCAGACTTTAAAACTTCTGCCGCAATAATTCTTTGGACCGCATAACGCGATGAACCGTGCTCCAACAAAGAACAAAGCAATAAACCTGACTTGGAAAACTCCGCAAGGTCGCTGGTTAAGTTCGAGTAAATTCGTTTATCGAAATCAAGGCTTGGAGTTTTTCTAGGAACAACCTCGCCAAGCACCCTAACATCGGTAACACCAAGCTTCTTTTCGGCCTGACCTGATGCAAGTGCCACATCGAATAAACTTCTCTGCCACTTGCTATGATGCTCTTGTCTCGCAGGGTAA
>JABIAA010000125.1 GCA_018656485.1 bacterium
AATCATTACAACGTGAACGCGCTGTACGCCAAAAAGCAAAAGCAGCAAAAGCAGCAGCCCTCAGCTCAACACCAGCAGTAACATCAAGCTCAGCAGTCCAAGCAGTCCCATCAGTCCCACCAGTAGCACCAGTCGTAGCAGTAACATCAACACAGACCGAAACTAAAAAAACCGCCAACATAGAAACCCAAATCAGCGAAGAGGAGCTCAAGAAAGAAGCCCTTGCCAAGAAGTTGGCAGCGTTTAACTTAAAGAATCCCAAACACAGCGCAGAAGAAATCAAAACAACACACGAAGCACCTTGCGCAACAAATAACGAACTCGCAGAAGACATCACTAAAAAAGCACGAGCAAAAGAGAGCCCAGACTTTTTATCTTTCACAACAGAAGCAACACTATCAGATGAAAAGAAATTAGAGGTACTCAAAAAAGTCACTCCAGTAAGATTCACAGACAGAGATAAAACATTCCTGCTAAACAAAAAAAGTGAATTCATAAAAAAGCTTGTCGAAACCAAACGCAAGCTCGAACAAAAACAAGATGAAATTACTGAAATAGAATCCAAAGAACAAAGCCAAGGAATGCTTAAAGCTGGATGGCAAGCATTCAAGGGATTTGCTGGATACAATAAAAATGCAAATCAATTGAAAAAGCTTAAGTCCGAAACAAAGACACTTTCTGAATTGATAGAAAAAGAAAATGAGAGAGTCGAAGAAGTTGTCAAACTTTTTCAACCAGCAACCGCAAAACTCTCCGTAGTGAACATGTTAGGAGAACACGTAAAACTATTGAACGGAACGCGAGCGCCCGAAGTAAAGGCAACGCCGATTTGCAACTACGAACAAACACAAGGAAAAGTTCTTCTTCAACAGCAGAAATATGCTACGGAAAAACGAGAAGCAGCAGAAGCAGCAAAAGCACAAGAAGCAAAAGCTATCACAAAAGCAGAAACAGCAAAAGCAGCAAAAGCAAAACACTGGAAGCGCGTTGGAATTGCCCACGCCATTGGTGGCGGTGTAGCAATTGCTGGCCTTACAGCTGAGCTTGGTCTTGGATACGCATCATACAAGAAATCAGGCGGAAAGCTTGGCTTCTTCAAGTTTGTTAAGAACCACTTCGCTGGCCTCAAGAAGGCAATCGCAAGTGGTAACTTCAAGGCACTTGCCAAGATTTACCCAGCAACCGTAGCAACAATCCTCACAGCAACTGTTGACGCTGCATACTGGATTGGTTACGAAGGAATCTACAAAAGCGGTTTTTCAAAGCTCTACAACAAAACAGCTCCAAAGGTTACTGATGCAGCAACCTACGTCAAAGACAAAACTGTCAATGGCTACGACTGGTGCCACGAAAAGATCACCCACCAAAAGGCAAACGCAGCAGCAGCAGCAGACGATGCATTAAACCTTGGCTTCAGAGATGTCTTTGCACCAAAAACATCTATCACAGTAATAACACCAAAAGCAGAAGTACCAGCAGCTCCAAAAGGAATTTTGAAGAAAAACACCACAGAAAAAGCACAAAGGGAAACTGCTAAGAATGTCACTTTCAAGTCGACCGAATCACAGGAAAACAAACAACAGCCTGAAGTAGCAACAACAACACAAGCTGGCTAATCACTAAAATCTGAATACAGAAGCTTAGAGGCTTCCGCTGACAAAACAAACATCACGGGAGCCTCTTTTATATTTTAACAGGCAAAGGATACGTCGGGCACGCGCCCGGCACGCAAGGAAAGTAAAATTTTAAATTATGAAAAATAAATTAATCCGAATCATCTCACTCTTCATCTGCTCAACACTCATTACATCAGTTCCAACAAAGGCAGCGAAACAATCCGAATCCACCGAGGCAATCAAAAAGAAAGACCCAAAAGAAATCACAAGCAATGAAAAAAGTGCACTGTGGGCCAACCAAAGAAATAACACTTTGGCCATCAAACACACCAAAGTAGCTCTTGAGAAAATTGGAAACGACCTCACAGAAACCAACAAAAAAATTACAAATTTAGGACCCACGCAAAAGAAACAATCAGGGCTTGGAAAAATGTGGGGGGCCTTCACTAAAGATCCGCTAAAAGAAGCTCTAAAAGAAAAAAACTTCTTGCTTAAATCAAAAGAAATAATTACTTCGCTTCTGGAAAAAAAAGAAACAGAAGCCAAAGAAACAGATCAACTTTTACAAGAAATCGAAACTGTAGAAACAGCGAGACTTAAGGCAATCAAAGAGAAAGCTCCAAAAGAAATCACAGACGATGAAAAAGAATTCCTGAGAAATAAGTTATATAGAGATAGCTCCAACATCAAATCCGAATTCGAAACGAACAAAGAAAAACTCAAAAGAATCAAAGCTAAAATTTCTGAAATCGAATCCTCACAAAAAGAAAACTCTGAGAGAAAAAAAGCTTTATTAAAAACAGCCAAGGAAGAAGAGCTAGCTCTGTTAGAAGCGGAAAAGAAGCTTGTTAGAAGATGTGAAGAAAAAACATCTGAAAACAAAGAAATATCCCAACTTTTTGAAGCAATCGAAACAGCAGAAAAATTGACACGCACAAAAACCATAGAAGAAAGAGAAACAGCCGCGAAAGAAGCATCCGAGAAAAAAACGGCCGAGAAAAAAGCGTACTGGAATCGTGTTAAAAAGGCACACCTCATTGGTGGTGGCTTAGCTCTGGCTGGCCTTGTAGCTGAGCTCGGCATCGGATACACACGGTACAAAAAAACGACCGTCAACCCAATCAACTTCTTCAAGTTCATCCCTAAGCACTTCGCTGGCTTTGCAAACATTGTCGCGAAAGCAGCCAAGGGTGACTTCGAGGCACTTGCACAACTTGGCCACTACTCTGCAACTGTCGTAACAATCCTCGCAGCTGTTGTTGACGCTGGATACTGGGGCCACAAAATTATGACGACAAAAACAGAAGTACCATCAGCCAGCTAATCACTAAAATCTGAATACAGAAGCTTAGAGGCTTCCGCTGACAAAGTCCTTCGGGATGGAGTTTGTGTGGGAGCCTTTTCTAATTTCGACCTTTTTCCACAATATTTTGCCCCCACTAGCACCCCATTTTATGAACCATATTTTCTAGCGTAAAATTTATGTACGTGGAAATTCAGGAAATCCCAGGCTGGCAACGGCAAAACGCCATTGTCGAGGCGCAATAAAAGTGGTTTAAAGATTATGAAAAATAAATTAATCAGAATTCTATCGCTCATCACATGCATTATTTTTGTCGCATCTGCGCCAGCAAACGCGGTATGGCCTCTTAGCGGACAAGCAACAGAAGAAGATGCCTTCGCCGCAGCAACAAATTTTTTAGAACCCCAACAAACAGAAACCAGCCCAGCAGCAGCCGAAGAAGATGGCTATGACTCTGACTCCGACTCTGAAATCGATGAAGACGAATTTGAAGAGTGTAATGTAGACGAAGAAAATGATGATGAGTTTTTTGGTGACCCCTGCGATAAATTTGATGAAGAAATACCACCGACAACAACGCTACCGCTAGCAACAGAAGAAAAACCAGAACCAGCAGTCAAAAAGGCAGAGCAAGTCACACAACCGCCAAGCCAAGAAATATCAGAGCCAGAAAAAATTGAAGATGTCGCACCAACGGTTGAACAAGAAGAACTCGATGCACAAGCCACAGGACTTAAACTCGCAAACACATGGTGCGAAAGTCAGGAAGCCTTTGAAACAAATTTTGAAACAAATCCAGAAGCCATTAAAGAGGCTATCGCGAAGTTAAAAGTAGAATGTGTGGCATTAGAAGCAGAAATTGCCAAGCCACAAGAAAATGAAAACCAAACTGAGGAAGCTCCGCAGGGGGCAGTCAAAGTTCTTGTAAACTGGTGGAATAAAAAGCACGAAGACATTCTCGACAGCATTGATGACAAACAACAATCGAGCAAAGAACTTCTCGAAGAATTTTTAAAAATCAAAACAGCCAAAATTGAAGAGTGCTCAGAGACACTGAAGAAGCAAGAAGAAAAAAACAAACAATTTATTGCCGGGATGGTCACAGATACAATTAACAACATCGCTACAAAAAAGGATCCTCTCCCAAAACCGACGCAACCAATCGATGAAGAAACGCCAGCAACAACAAAAATAGAAAAACAGCAAGAACCCATCGCAGCGGCTGAAGAAACAGTAGAACCAGACACAGCAGTGGAACCCGTCGCATCAACTTCATCTAACAGCAGTGACAATGTTGTTGAGCCAACCGTTGAAAAAGAAGAAATATCAGAGCCAGCAAAAGAAAGTGTTTTTTCAAATGTAGTTGGCGCTATGACAAACGTTGGCAAAAAAGCTTTAACAGCTTACACGGCCCTTGGACAGGCAGCACTCGGAAATGGAATGATTTTGGATGTTGCCCCAGTAGAAGAACCCGCAACCCAGCCAAGCACACCCATCACAGAAGAAACCTCCCAAGTTGGCAATGAAGTCGACGATGAATGTATCGTTGAAACTGTCACAGAGCCCGTCAAAGAAAATCTTTCTGACGACAAAGAACCCTCGCTGGAAGGAGAGGGCATCGAATCTAACGAAGAAGAAGAAGAAGAAGACCACACAACCAAAAACCCAAAAGCTGTCGCCATTGAGGAAAAAGAAGAACAACCTAAAGATTTAAAATTGCTCCCTCAAGTTTCAGAATCCACCCAAGAAACAGAACAAAAGCCAACCGAAGAAAGTCTTCTTAAAAAAATATGGAACACCACAAAGCACCTCCCACAAACCGCGCAACAAGGTTTTGTCTCATTTGTTTATGGCGCAGAAGCAGACCAGGAAAAAGACACGGTCGAAGAAGCCTCCCAAGTTGGCAATGAAGCCAAAGTAGAAAAACAAAAAGAAGTAGAGCCTGAAGTTATCGATGCACAAATCCAAATTGAACCTTCCACGCAAGAGCAACCAGTCGAAGAAGCTTCAGAAAATAACACTACCGAGCCAACTGCAAAAAAAGAAGAAACATCAGAGCCCGGGAAAGAAAGTGTTCTTTCAAATGTTGTTGGTGCTGTAACAGGCGGATTAAAAACTGTTTACACAGCTCTTGGACAGGCAGCACTCGGAACTGGAATGACTTTAAATGTCGATCAAGTAGAAGAAGAACCCGCAACACAAACACCAACAGTTGTCGTAGAAGAAGTCATCCAAGTTGACGATGAAACTAAGAACGAATCAACTGTTGAAGAACCTGTCACAGAACCCGTCGAAGAAAATCTTTCTGATGACGAAGCACCCTTGTTGGAGGAAGAGATCATAGAAGCCCAAGACAAAAAACAGGAAGAAATAGAAGAACAACCAGAGGCAGAAACAGTAGAAACAAGCGAAAAGGCAATAATCCCTCAGCCGAATGAAAATAAAAAATTAGAAGAGTTCGCCACAGCGGCACCAACAAAAGAAAAAACAAAATCACACTGGAAGAAAATCGCAGCTGCCCCTTTAATCTTCACAGGTTTGGTCGCAACAAGTCTTACGACAGAACTCGTGATTGGATATTTACTACGCAAAAATGCAGGCACCCAACTTAGTTTGGGGGAATTCCTCAAAGATCACTCCAAAAAAATTGGATCGGGAATCACGCAAAAATCCAATGCCAACCTTAAAATTCTTAAGTCACACCCCGCAACAATTGCACTAATCATCGGAGCAATCGTTGGCACCGCATGCTGGGCAGGACATGCAATGTTAAAAACCAACGGTATCGCAAAATAAATAAAAAATTCCCCTAGATTTGTCCGCGGGAATCGCCAAACAAATTTCTACTTTTTCGCAATCGAGCAAGGAGCTTGCTGCATCAGCCGTACCCTCGCGCCTTCCAAATTGTGTTTTTCTGTGCAAGAATATGCCGTGTTCAAAATACTTTTTTTCAAAACTTCGGATGAAAATTAATGCACGCAAACCGACTTCTCACACTTTTCATTGTCGTTGCATCGCTATCGTTCACCACGCCACAAACCACGCGGGCAGGCAAAGAAGCCAAATCTGAAGGC
>JABIAA010000126.1 GCA_018656485.1 bacterium
TCTTACCTAGGTGAATTCGTAAGCCCGAATCCAACGGGGCCACTTCACCTCGCACACGGCCGCAATGCAATCATCGGTGATGTGCTGGCTCGTGTCATGGAATTTTTGGGACATAAAGTTTCACGAGAAATGTACATCAACGACGCTGGAAAACAAATCGACCTTCTCGGCGAATCGCTACTCGCGCGGTACAAACAACAACTCAAAGAAGATGTTCAAGTCCCAGAAAAGGGATACCACGGTGAGTACCTCTCTGACGTTGCTCTTGAAATAGTTAAGGAACGTGGAAGTGATGCGGTTAATGAGCCAATGGAATATTTTAAAAGATATGCCGTCGATAAGATGCTCATTCTCATCAAAAAAGATTTGCTTTTGTACGGTGTCGAATTCGATACGTTCTTTTCTGAAAAAACACTCCACGACAACGGCGCAATCGATAAAGCTGTTGAAGACCTTAAAACAAATCAGTTGGTCTACGAAAAAGATGATGCTCTTTGGTTTAAGTCAACAGAGTTCGGCGACGACAAAGACCGAGTTGTAAAGCGAAGCGACGGAGCGTGGACATACCTCGGAGCCGACATCGCATACCACGAAGACAAATTCAAGCGTGGCTATGATAAACTCATCGACGTTCTCGGACAAGACCATCACGGTTACCTAAACAGAATTAAGGCGACGATGGAGGCCATGGGCTTCGGCAAGGACAAACTCGACATCATTGTGTACCAACTCGTTTTCATGAGAATCGGAAACGACTACGTCAAGATGTCCAAGCGTTCTGGAAATTTTGAAACTCTTTCCGACGTGATCAATACCGCTGGAAAAGATGTCGCAAGATTTTTCTACCTCAACCGGAAAGCGGACGCGCATCTCGACTTCGATCTTGACGTCGCGTTAAAGAACACCGAAGAAAATCCTGTGTACTACATTCAATACGCGTACGTGCGAATAAACAGCCTAATGAACAAAGCTGCAGAAATTTCAGGAATGAGTGAATGGGTAAGCAAGTTGCGCAACGGAGAAATCGACACGGATGGCCTGTCACTTGATGAAAATGATATTGCGCTCGTCAGAAAAATTTCTCAGCTCAGTGGAATCCTAAGAACAATTGCTAATGGCTACCAAACACACATGATCGCGTACTACACACTTGAGCTCGCAAAAAATTTCAGCAGCTACTACGGCAAGGTAAAAATTCTTGATACCGGTCGAATCGACGCGACCAAAAACAGACTATTCGTTGTTTCGCTCATTCGCACAACACTCGGCACCTGCCTTGATCTTCTTGGATTAAGTAAACCGGAGAAGATGTAAGTTATGTCAGCAGAATTTAATGGAAAAAAATTAAAAGAATTCACTCCCAATCGCATCAGAAACTTTTCGATCATCGCACACATTGATCACGGAAAATCAACGTTGGCCGACAGGCTTCTGGAATACGCGGGAACAATTTCCACACGCACAAAGAACGAACAATTTTTGGATAAGCTCCAAGTCGAACGGGAACGTGGAATCACCGTCAAAGCGCAGACAGCTTCTCTCTTTCATGAACACGATGGCGAAACATATCTTTTGAACCTCATCGACACGCCAGGACACGTCGACTTCAACTATGAAGTTTCACGGTCACTGTACGCCTGTCAGGGTGTGCTACTTCTCGTAGACGCGGCACAAGGCATCCAAGCTCAAACAATGGCAAACTTTTATTTGGCATTCGAGCAGGACCTTACAATCATTCCCGTCATCAACAAGATCGACATGGCAAACGCCGACCCGGAACGCGTCACCGGAGAAATGGTTCGCAACTTTGACGTCGACGAAAAAGATCTCATCCTCGCCTCTGCAAAAACCGGAGTCGGCATCGAAGATATTTTACAGGCAATCGTAACACGCTGCGCACCACCAAAGGGTGATCCCGACGCTCCATTGAAAGCGCTACTTTTTGATTCTTGGTTCGACATCTACCGCGGCGTCATATGCTTGATCGAAGTTATCGATGGCGTAATTCGCCAAGGCGATAATATTACCGCTGCGCACACGGAAGAAAATTACGACGTTCTAGAGATTGGGCTCATGTACCCAGACCTAACATCAACAAAAGTTTTGTACCCCGGGCAAGTTGGATACCTGATCGCAGGAATGAAAACTGTTCGCGAAGCACACATCGGTGACACAATCCACCACAAAAAAGTTCACGTCGAACCACTGCCTGGATTCCGACCGGCCAAGTCGATGGTCTTCGCTGGAATTTATCCGGTTGAAACCGCTGACTTTGAACAACTGCGAGACTCCGTCGAGAAGCTGGTTTTGAATGATCCAAGCGTACACGTTGAGAAAGAAACTTCCGCGGCCCTCGGCTTCGGCTTTCGATGCGGGTTCCTCGGGCTACTGCACATGGAGGTGTTCAAACAACGACTCGAACAAGAGTACAACATGAACATCATCACAACGTGTCCGGTCGTGCTTTACAAAGTTACGCTAACAAACGAAACCGAAATTCTCATCGACACGCCAGCCAAGTTTCCAGACCCAGGACAAATTTCAACAGCCTGTGAACCATGGGTCAAGGCAACGGTCGTTACCCCGAAAAAATATTTGGGGAATGTTTTAAAGCTTTGTGAAGACCGCCGGGGAATACAAGAAGATCTAGCCTATCTCGACGAGGACCGTGCAATGCTCACGTACTCACTTCCACTTAGCGAGATCGTTATTGATTTTTACGACAAGCTAAAATCTATCACCGCTGGCTACGCAAATTTCGACTACGAAGAATCAGATTATCGCGAAGCGAA
>JABIAA010000127.1 GCA_018656485.1 bacterium
AAGATCCGATTTCTTCAGGAAGTCTGTAAAACTGGTTGTCTTGTAAAAATATTCTTTCTAGGTTTGGGAGATGTGCAATCGCCGGCGAAAGTTCGTGTAGGTCCAACCCAGACAGATCAAGAATTTGTAAGGGCACCATTTTTTGTCGGTATTTTTTGCTTAGCGCAAGCCCAATTTGGAACACGATTGCCTGTTCTTCCGACGTGCATTTTATTGAGTACATCTTTCGCGTTCCGAGGAGATCGTCGCAACATTCGAAGTGTTGAATTTCAGGAGGAGTTATTCCCTCTAAAAACTCGACGCACCTGATCGCGGTGATTTTTTTTTGCATGCGTTGTCTGAATTTCTCGCGATGCGTGAGTGTTGTGAGAAAAAGTTGTGCACTTGCAGGATGATCAAGAAAAAGAATTCCATGCTCATTTGGTTTTGGCATAGGGAGGTTGTCTGGAATTTCGTAATATTTTGATTCGAAGTTGTTTGTCGGCTGGTATTTATACTGGTTTTTGTTCATTGTGTCCGTTGATGACACTGCCCTTAGTTTTCTTGGGAGGGTTTGCAGGTGGTTGAAGTAAACCGAAGCCCGGCGGAGCCGCTTAAGATTTCCGACGCATCTGTGGAGTGATGTGAGCTTGTTGGATGTTACGTTAATGCACGTTAGGTTTTCTAGGTTCTCAATTGAAGCGGGAAGACACGTTAGCTTGTTGTCACCAGCATAAAGCTCTTGGAGATTTGTTAAACTGCCGATTGTGTGTGGAAGAAAGGTTAACTTGTTGTTGCTAACATTAAGTTCTCGTAAATTTATCAGGTAATCGATTTCATCGGGCAGTGAAGTTAATTGGTTGGAGCATAGATTAAGCGATGTTAAATTTTCGTGTTTTTCTGCTGGTGCGGGAATAGAAGTTAATTTATTATGACCTAGGTGCAGTGACTTCAATTTTTTAAGCTTCCAAATTTCTGGTGGAATGGATGTGAGGCTGCAGGAGTGAATATCAAGCTCTTTCAAGCTTTGAAGGTTTGCGATTTCTGGGGGGATGCATTTTAATTTGTTCGATTCACAACGAAGTTTCTTGAGATTAAAAAGTTTACAAACGAATTTTGGCAATTTGCGGAATGGAGCCATGTGATAAATTGAGAATATCTCGCTAATATTAAGTTTTTCTAGCTGCAGAAGATTTTTCATCTCTTTGGGGAAGACGAGATTTTCGTTTCCCCCTACATCCAAATCGGTCAATTTTTTTAAGTTGCCAATTTCTGATGGCAAGGTTTCGAGCTTGTTCCAGTGCAAATTTAATGTTTTTAAATTTGTAAGAAGTCCAATTTTAGTGGGAAGTCCAGTTAAATTGTTGAAGCTTAGATCGAGTTCTTCCAGATCTTCCAAAATGCCAATTTCCGGAGGTAGTTGGCTGATTTTGTTATTGTGGCTTCCAAGGCAAAGTTTTTTAATTGTTTTCGCTTGTGTGAGATAAGCTTTGTCTTCTTCAGATGCACCATCTTGCATTCCACTTCTAATTTTCTCAAAAAAATCATCACATTGTCCTTGCCCACAAATTATGACTTTCCCGCTGATGGGGATATTTGGCGCATCGATCGCATGTGCGGCGCTGAAGAAAATGAGTGCGACAAATAAAAAGATGTTCTTGTTTGTGATCATTGTGCTTCCCCGTTTTTGTTGCGGTTACTGTGTTTCTGTTAATCGTCCTGGAAAATGTTTTAGAAGGATTTGTGCCTTTGGCCATTTTTCTTTATCAGAAACATCGACTAGTCCTTGCGCGGGGCGCCATGTCGATCGGCGTTGAGTTGTTGCATTGAGCTGCGGAATCTCTTCACGCTTTTGTTCCGCGGTTACACCGCCTTTGAAGTCGATGTCTTTGATATCAGCGATGTGATTTTGGAGGATCGGTAGCCACCTTTTTTTTGTTTCTTCGAGATGGCTGACGAGAAACGGATTTAGTTGATCAAAAAAGATCGTGGTTTTTCCGTTCGCATTTTCTAAGCGCAATGCTTTTTGAAGTCCGGTGTGCACGAGATTGTCACCGAGTGGCGGAAGCTCTGCAAGAAACTTTGTCCACTCCTGCGGGAGTTGGTTTTCTGCGCTCGATTGTATGGGGCTGCTGTCGATAGGAGAAATATTTGTTGGAGTTTGGTCTAGTGGCGCAGCCGGTGCTGAATTTTCTTTTTCTACAGGTGCTGGTGTGGTACTGGCTGGGGGAACGAATTGTTGCCTTGGTGGCGGTGGCGTAAAACTTCTTGCTGGCTCTTCGCGTGGTGGAGGAGTTCTTGTTGTTTTTGAATGCCCCCCGGATTCGATTGCTTCAATGATTTTTGCTAGCGGCTCTACATTGACCTGGCTGCAAATTTGCAACATAAGGTGCTCGACAAAAATGTCCTTCTTGCTAGTGCGTAGAAAAATTTCTTCCTGCCCCCACAAAAGATGAACGATCGCATTGATCCGTTCGATGGAACATTGTTGTGCTAGCTCTAAAATTTTTTCTTTTTCGTATGTTCCCCAGAAGATATTTTTTGCCCCGAGTAATTTTGCTCTCATCAAAATTCGGAAGAACTCAATGGACTTTGTCCACAGGTGTTGCGGTGAAAAGCGAGAAGCTCGGATTTTTTCCAGGAAGACCAAAAGTTCGTTACTTTTTTGTTCGACAAGAAGTGTTCCAATTTCTAAGAAGTCTTTGTCACTTACGCAGCCGAGAGCCTCGATGATTGCCTCTTCGGTAATTTCCAAGTGCAATGCATTAAGTTGGTCGAGAAGATTGATTGTAT
>JABIAA010000013.1 GCA_018656485.1 bacterium
ATTGATACGACTTTTGCTGTTGGCTTTTGCCGTCGTCTGCATCGTGCTTGCATTGCTTCGACCGCAGTGGGGAAAAAAAGACGAGAAGGCTGTCCAGGAAGGACGTGACTTGTTGGTGCTCCTTGATATCTCGAGAAGCATGCGCGCCGCCGACTTCAAACCCAACCGTCTTGAGTTTGCAAAACTTAAACTAAAAACTTTACTTTCGAAGTTCGAATGCGAGCGCGTCGGGCTTGTTTTGTTCTCCGGCTCAGCTTTTGTGCACACTCCGATGACGCGAGACTTCCGAGCATTTGAATTATTTTTGGACCAAGTCGATGTCGAGTTGATTTCATCGGGAACGACAGCGATTGATCGCGCAATGATGAAAGCAGTAGATGTTTTCTCCAGGAGCGAGGATCGGAAGAATAAGCTCGTGCTCCTCGTAACCGATGGAGAGGACTTTTCTGTGAACTTTGGTCTTGCAAAACAAAAAGCCAAGGAGCTCGGGCTCCGTGTCATCACCTATGGTGTGGGGACAACGGATGGCGCGCCGGTGCCAAAATTTAAATCTGACGGAACTCAGGCTGGGCACGAAGTGGGTGACGACGGAAAGATCGCAATGTCGAAGCTCGGCGAAGAACAGCTGAAAATGATTTCCAATAGCCTCGACGGTATTTTTGTCAGATCTTCGTACAGCGACGGTGACGTTGATAAGATCGTGGAATACGTTTCTGGCTTCGAGCGTGAGAAGTTTGGCGAGGAGTCTTTCTCGATTTACGAGGAAAGGTATCCAATTTTTACAGGCCTTGCTGCGGCCTGTCTTGCTCTTGAGTGGTTGCTATGGTGAACGACATGAAAAAAATCCTTATATTTTTTGCGCTGTGCTCCGTTTCAGTTGGCCTTTCGGCTGGTTTTTTCGAGACCCGTAAAGCTTTTGCGCTTTATGACAAAGGTGAGTACGACCAGGCCCGTGGGCTTCTTGAAAAGATGCAGACCGACTGCCCAGAAGACCCGGAGGTTAATTTCAACCTTGGTGTTGTTCAGTACAAGCTTGGTGATCTCGACGATGCGTGCCTAAACTTTATCCGTGCGGCAGAGAATTTTGGTGCAAAAAATAAGCCACAGCGGCAGGTGTCTGCACTTTCAAATGCTGGTAAGGTTCGCTATCAAGGTGTTGGTAAATCTCTCACCGACAGGAAGTGGGGCGAAGAAAAAATTCCCGAGGAAGAAATCAAGGGCTACGTTGGGACTTTGCAGCAGGTTCGCGAGCATTATAAAAGTGCCCTTGAAATTGCACCAGAAGATGCCGACATAAAACTTGCTGATCGTTCGGCTGAAGAGCTTATCCAAAAGCTGATGGCGAAGAACGAATCACAGAAGCAGGATCCTCAGCAAAAAGGCGACGACCAGCAGGACGGAGACAACAAAGAGAAGGGAGATCAGCCACAGCAGCAGGGGGATGACGACAAAAAACAAGAAGGAAAAGACAAGGACGACGAACAGAAGTCTGGAGATTCCGAAAAAGATCAGCAAGGGCAGCAACCTCAAAGTGGTGACGATGACAAACAAAATTCTCAGGATGAGGATAAGCAAAGTCAAGAACAGCAGCAACAAGGTGAAGATGAAAAACAGCAAGAGCAGCCGCAGGAAGAGCAGCAGGAGCAGGGCGGACAGCCAGCCGGGGCGCAGCAGGAAGAGGCCCATGATGACAAGGGTGACTCCATGGAAGAACGTGGACGCTTGGCTTTACTAGAGCAAAATCAGGAAAATGAAAAACGTGCGCAGCGTCAGATGATGGAGCAGAAAATGAAATCAGCCGGCGCGGGAAGGTTGCCAGGCCAGAAAAATTGGTAACCAAGAAATAGGAGGGGCGCGGTGAGGAATTACATTCTTCTTAGTATTCTTTTGTGTTTTTCGATGTCGGTGTTGTCAGCTCCGTCACGTGTTGTTCGTCTGTCGCCGAGCGGCATTGTTATGACGAAGGATCCGCAAAGCGGTAAGACCATTAATGTTGCGTACATCGGAGCTCCGATCAAATTGAATTTTTCCGTTGAGACAGGCGGTGAGGGTACCCCGGAAATTGTGGAAGCTTCGCTTGGGAGCGGGTTTCAAATCACGGGACGCCAGCGCGGCAGTTCGAGTTCTTCGAATATCAAAATCGTGAACGGAAAGATGGAGCGCGACAGCGTTATGAAGTTTACCTACATCTACACTGTTGTTCCAAGCGGGGTGGGGGATTTATCGATTGGTCCACTCGAAGTCAAAATTGGTGATGATGTTTTGAAGTCTAACGCGATCGATATTTACGTCAAAGAGCGAACAGAAGAAGATGTTCAACGCGATCGTCAGGCTGAGCGGGAGAAAAGTAAAAAATCAGAAGAAGCTTTCTGCGAAGCTGAGTTGCGTGTAAGCGAAAAAGACGTTTTCGTTGGACAGCCATTTGTTGCCTCACTTTTGGTCTATCAGTCTGGAGATGATGTTGCGGAGCAGCAGGTTTCATTGCCGCAGTTGGAAAGTTTTAAAATTCGCGAACTTGGACACGACGCCAGGCGTGAGCTGATCGACGGCGAAGAGTTTCGTGTAACTGAAAAGCGATTTCTCATGACGCCGCTGCGTCCGGGGATTTCAATGATCTCTCCGTTCACGGTTTTCTACCTGGTCCCAAGTAAAGATCGAAGAAGAGATTTGTTTAATGATTTCATGACAATGTCATCGTTTTTCGGTCGAGGTGGCTACACACGAAAAAAGGCTGTTTCAAATTCTGTGAAACTCGATGTGCAAGACCTCGACACCAAGGGTATCCGCGCCGATGGGATTGGGCAGTTTCGATCATTCCGCATGCACACTGACAGAACCAAAGCGATGGTAAACGAACCGATAAAATTAATGCTGGAACTTGAGGGTTCGGGAAACTTTGACCACATCCCTGCGCCGAAGCTAGAAATGCCGCAGGAATTTAAATCGTATGAGTCGCGCGTTGATGTTGACGAACCGGCGGAGTTTGAGTACAAAGGCGGAACAAAAAGATTCGAGTATGTCGTTCAATGTCCAAAGCCGGGGCAGTGGAAAATTCCACGCCAAAGATTTTTTTACTTTGACACAAAAACCCAGGAGCCGAAGGAAATTTTTACAGAAGAGATTGAACTCGACATCGAAGGCGATCTTGTGCAGGAACCATCAACGTCGATGATGATGGATATGACTATGGGGACGACCTCTGGAGCGTCGATGGCGCACTTGGATTCCAATCAGCCGAGTGGAATTCATTTCATTGAAGAAGATTCGACGGGAAGCTCTCCTATGCAACGCATCCCGTGGTATTTGTTTTTGCTCGTGCTTCTGATTCCACTTTTTGCTGGCGGATTTATGTGGTTGTTTCGACTTGTGTTTACGCCTGGAAAACGACGTCGTGCTTACGAACAAGCGCTTGATCTTCTTAAAAAAGCGGAGCCAAATTTCTACACAATTTTTGTCGGCTATTTTGCAGCCAGGTATGGGGTGCACGCGTCGCGGGTCACGGAGGGTTTTGTTGCAGAAGCAATGACGTCGTCCGGGGTCAAGCCGGACAAGGTGACAGAGTTCACCAAATTCATTGGCGACTGCGCGACGGCATCGTTCGGTGCAAGCCGCGGTGGCAGCGTTGTGGAGATGACAAAAAAATCTAGAACCTGGCTGACATTTTTAAATCGAAAACTCCGGGATGCAAAGTCATGAGGTGCGCAATGAAAACCATAACTCTCGCGTTCTGTGCGCTTTTAATTTCAAGTGTGTCTGTGGCTGCAGCAACTGATACGGAACTTTTTCGTGAGGGAAATGATCTCTATGCCCGTGGAGATTTCGACGGTGCATCCGGGGTGTATGAAAAAATTAACAACAAGGCATCGGGGGTTTTGTACAACATGGGAAACGCGGCGCATCAGCAGGGAAAACTCGGTAGAGCCGTTTTTTTCTGGCGCAAGGCGGAGCACCTTGTTGGGCTGGTTGGGCGATTTAAAATTGTCGATAACATTTTGAAAACAAAGGCTGGAATCGCTGGAACTACGGTCACTTCTTGGCAAAGGATCTCCGCGTACGTTGCCTCAGTTGTATCTACATTTCCACTGCTCGCTCTCCAGTTTATCTTTTTGTTTTTGTGGCTTTTGCTTTTTGCGCTTTGGCGTCGTCTCGATATGAGGCGCGGAATTCGAATGTCGTTGTTGACCGTGACTTTGGCGTTCGGCGCGATGGTTGCATTTCAATACATGAGAACGATTCGACCTCGTGGAGTTATTCTCGAACCTGGCACAAAAGTTTTTGCCGGACCTGGAACCGACTATCGCGAGATCGATGAGTTTGTGGAAACAGCCGAAGTTACGATTTCACGATCAATGGGAGATTTCTGCAGAGTCGTCAAAGGCTCCCGCGTTGGTTGGATTGAGCGCCAGCTAGTGGGAAGAATTTAGTATCTCGCGAGTTTCTCGACTTGCTGCTTGGAGTTTGTCCAATGCTTCTTGGAGTTTATTCGATTCCAATTCGATGTTGCGCCATAGCAATGTGGTCAATCTATCTTCGTATGCTTCCAATGTGAATTTGCACTCTTCCAACAATGCTTCAATGAGTTTTTCAGTAATATCATTATTGGCTTATTTTGATGATTCAACTACTAAAAGTTGTAGTCGATTTATTTGAGCTTCGTGCAAATCCAGTCCTTCTACCATCGTTTTTTCTAAATCACTTTTCGCTCGTGTTTCCTCGATTGCGTTTCTGGCTTCTTCAACTTTTTCCATGTACGCTGGCTGTTCCTGAGGCATACAAAAGCATTGTGGCGTTGCAAGTGCGGCCGCGACGAAAATGGAAGTTAAGATTTTTTTCATTTTTGTTCCCGTTAGTTTTGTATTTCATCGGGAGCATAGAAATCATTTTGTGTTTTGACAACCGGTTTTTATTGGAGCCATAAGATAAGTTGTTGAAGGTTTAAGCGTAGGCTGGATCGAGCGTGAAAAAATAGAATGGATTTATTCGGTCTTGTGGTGGATTGTTGGCTAAGTAAAGAAAGCGCAAAGCGTTCGCGTCTACCGCTTCTTGCCAGTTTACGATTGCCTCAAGAATTGTTGGATATTCCAGATGATCTTCGTAACCATTCAACATCTCTATGCATTCATCGAGTTGTTTCACCGCGGATTTAAATAATTCATTCAGTGCTTTAAATTTTTGTGGGTCGAATATCTGCTCTGGGCATGACAAGAAAGTTCCGCATGCGTTTCTCGAAGCTTGAACCGCTTGTTTGACTGTGAACTTTATGAACTCAATTGCGGTAAGGCCAAAAATATTCTTGTAGTGTCTTCCGGTGAAACATGTTGAATTCAAAAATAATGCGATTACCAGGAGTGCAAATAATTTCTTCACTACGGCATCCCCCCCCAAGGTCAACCATCATGGCCAGTGGCAAGTATTGTTCAATCTATGCGTTGAACTCAAGAATCAATTTCGGGGTCGCATTTGGGGTCGCATGTTTAGTGGAGCTTTTTTAGGGCGATTTCCACCGGTGCATACAACTTTTCCAGCGTTTTCATTTTAAACTGCAAAGTGACGTGGACTTGGTCGCAGAGTTCTTGAACGGAACTGATGTAGTCCGAATCGAATACTTCCCCTTTTCCGCATAAGCTACGTGTGGTTCCTGAACGATGGGTTGTTTCGAGAAGTGCGTCGATTGTTTCAAGGAGTTCAACTGGGAATTCTGGCCTGATAATGTATTTGCATACCTGTTTAAAACAGTATTCTTCAATTACTCCCAGCATTTCCAGCGGGACATCTCCTAGGGAGCCTTTTCTTTGTGCCAAGGTTCCGGAAATTTCTTTGATGCGTTTGTTGTCCTTATAAGATTGATCTGCTGCGATAAGCCGCTCAGTGTCTGCCATTGAAACGGATGTGATTTTTCTTGCCTCTTTGATGTTGCACGCGAGGTTGTTGTTAAAAAGTAACAGCGTGGCAGCAAGAGCAATTTTGTATATTTTCATTTTTGTTCTCCAAGTTCGATATTAATTTTTTTCTTCCTCTAGCCAAGTGTGTAATGTCACAATTAATTGTTGGCTGTGCATAAGCATTGCCATTGCAGGTTCAGTTGGGTCTTCGTCAAAATTCAAAGGGTCTTTCGCGAAGCTGTCCAACGTTTCTTTGGCGGCCTCGATTTCTTCGTAGTAGCGACTTGTTAATTGATCGATTGATTCGTAAATTGGATCATGTTTCTGTTTGGCAACCACTGATTGAATTTCCTTTGCGAGTGCGATTCCACTGTCGATCAATGGTTTTGCGGCTTCGATAAGTTCATGGTTAGGATGTAATGTTGCCGCGGTCTTAGAAACTTTTTTGTTTTGTTTGGCAATTATTCCCTCGTATGCGAATTTTATTTCTACGCATAGCAAAGATCCGGAGGTGAAAATTGCGCTTGCGGTTTTTGGTTTCCCCCCTTTTCTGAGTGGTATGATAAAGCCTATTTCGAAATCCAAATCATGTTCGTACTGACGCGCCATGGCGGCGGGACCGGCTCCAAGGGTTTTCATCTTTTCTAGATATTTTCTTGCGTCGAGTATTTTGGTTCGCGCCATTTCTGGCATTGTTGACATTGCGAGAAGAATTGCTGCGTATTTTTCCTCCTGTGTCAGCTTAAGCATTCTGTCGCAGTGTGATGTTGCGAACGTGGAGATCATGAAAATTGAAGCTAAGATTTTTTTCATTTTTTCTTCTTGGAAAGGTGGCTTAACAAACAGCAACTCAAAAATAGTTTATGAAATCAATTATGAGGATTTCCTGCTTCTTTTAGAAATATGTTCCACGGAATAAGATCTTTTTTTGCAAGAGAGCGCCATTCATTTTCGATTTCATTGCAGGCTTCGAGTAGATTTATGGTTAATTCGGAAACGATGGCGGCAATTTCGTCTCGGTTGTCACCGTGAAGACTTCTTAGTATGTCGTAAGCGGCGGCAAGTATTGTTTTTTCTTTGGATGTTGCCCGTTCAATTTTTTGGGGGATTAACTCTTTTATCAGCCTAAGATATTTCATTGCTTCCATTACACGTTGATGTTCATATCCAGCAAATATTGGTGCTTTGGCTCCACCCGAGCCAGTTGGGTCTAAGAGGGCTCTCATCAATAGGTGGAATGCAAATTCGTTTGTTTCGTTTGTATCTTTTTCTCCCGTTATTCCTTTCTCCTCCGACATGGTCATAATTTTTTTTAAAATGTCTGGGAGTTTTTCCCCGATAGTTTGGGTGCAAAAACAGTTAGGCGTTGCGAACGCGGAGACGATGAAAATGGTTGTTAAGATTTTTTTCATTTTTGTTCCTTGGCTGTAGTTTTTTTGATTTTATTTTACTTCTTGTTCTGTTTTTTCTTGCCGCAAATTTTCCAAATACCACGCTTCAATGTCGTACATTGCTACTTGTAGCCCATTGTTTGGAATCGTAAGTCTGCTTGGAGGTTGATCGGTTTGTATTAGCAATCGAATTTGGAATTCTGCATATCTAATAATTTCCTCATATTCGGTTGCGAAGTCTAAGGCGATTCTTTTACTTTTTTCGTTTGTAGATTTTGATATAGCACTTCTGATTTCAGTGATTAATTTGAGTGAGTGAGTAATATATGTCATGTACGGTGGAATGAATGGTACTTGGTACTCTTTCCCGTCAATGGATATGGAGGTTTCTACAGATTCTTTGCTGTGTCCGGAGGCTTCGTCATACTTTTGTTGAATTATTTCAGAAAACTTATTTAACCCTTTGGTTGCTGCCTCGATTGCTGAATGATTTGTTAGACCTGAAACAAAAGAGATTGACTGGTTCAACCTTTCATTGTGATCGTCAACTTCTTCTCCTAGGGCCCGCATGTCTTCGATGAGTATGCGTATTTCTTTAACTTTTTCTGTGTACGCGTTGTCCTTAGGGATTCCAAAACATTGTGGCGTTGCGAGTGCGGTGGCTATGAAAATGGATGTTAAGATTTTTTTTATTTCTGTGCCTTTTTGTTGGTTGTTAAAAGCTTTTTGGTTAATCGAAAGTTGTTGGTAGTAAAGCACATTTTGTAAATAAAACAAGCCATTTATCTGTCATGCTCAGGTCTTGTTTTGATGTCATAAGTGCGTTGCGGAGTGTTGTGATGGCTGCTGTTGTAACGTACATAAGTTCTACGTGTTTTGTGCTTGCGAAATTTCGAGCAAGTCTGAATTCTAAGGCCCTTAGTTTTTTAAGAGCCCGTTCGATGGATTCTTTTAAGCCGGTGTACGCAATTTCTGGAGTTGATTTTTTACGCTCCAATGCTAGTTCTTGAACGATAACGTTCATAGCTTTTGAAAAATGAAACTTGTATGTGGATAAAGTATCGAGTTGCTGGCCAGAGAGTAATTCTTCTGTGGCTGGGCCGGCTGCATGAAAATCTTTGTCGCCGATCGCGCTACAAGCACAGTTAAGAATTAATCCCGCGAAAACCAATATTGTTTTTATCATTGTTTTCGGGAGCTTGGATGAAATCTTCCGTAGTGAAGCGCAAGGACTGTTCGGTCATCGGTTGATTCATATTTTGCAAGTGCAAGTCGTTCTTCCATTTCGCCAATATATTTTTTTGCTGTGGTAACCATTTCCTCAAGTTTCGATTTTTCTTTTTTTAGTTCTGTAAGGGTCGAAATGAAATCGTTGTGAAGGTTTGGCAATGTTTCTTTGGAGGGTTCGGTTTTTTGAAATCTCCATCCTTCACATAGCTGCATCGCTTTATTGATTGCGTCTTGGGCTGAATTATCCGGAAAAGAAAGACATTGAACGGAAAGTATGCCTACTACGAAAGGTAGAATTAATCTCACTGTGTTCAGTTTTATTTTATTTAACTTTTTCATTTTTGTTCCTATGGCCTGACCGTTGGCTTAAATCCTTGGACCTGCCTGTGAAGGTCGAATAACTTTGCAACGACTCTTTTTTTTGTTTCTTCGGGTTCTAGTTCTATTCCGTGTTTATCGAGTGCGGATTGAAGCGAGCTCGGGTAACGGTAGC
>JABIAA010000128.1 GCA_018656485.1 bacterium
CCGACACAACCAACTTATCAAACCCCTCAAATGACAGTGATTGGCACTTCTGCTGGAACCCTCTCAACAAACTTGCAGCCATTGGATTTGTGACAGAGGACGGCGAAAAGTTACTTTATTCTGTAGCAGCCTATAAAAACAAACTTCCGGAGACCCTCGAAAAACAAGTTGAAAAATTTGAAGAGATTAATGTTAACGAGGCAGACGGATCCCAAGCAAAGATTTTTGAATGCATAAGGTGGCAGCCAAGAAAGCCCAAGACGACAACATCTGGAAATCCTCAACACGGGTGCGGCAAGTTGCGCGACAAATTGATCCGAACCAAAGCTCCTACAAAAAAACAACAACGACGCCGTTTCGCCGGACAAGAAGCTATTCCACAAAGCATGTCTGTTTCAAAATGTGCCAACTTTATAAAAGAAAAAAAAGTTATATTCATGACCGGAGCCGGAATCTCGTCCAAGGCGGACATTGCAACCGGAGAGGAATTGACGGCCAGCGCAGGTGTTTCATGGGATAAGCCAGCAGACCAGGCTGATCAATTTGTAGAAAATCTCATGGACGGTGGGGATAAGAACATTGCAACTCTCTCGAAATTTCTCGATGCATTAAAAAATGCAAATCCAACACCTGCCCACCTAGCACTCACAACTTTAGCCAGACACAAAAAAACGCAAGTCCTCACTGGAAACTTTGACTGTTTGCATGAGGCTTCAGGAATTAAACCCTACATGATTGACTCCGAAAATATTAAAGAAGACCTTACAGATTTCGTCGCAAATAAAATCGACTGCATCGTGTGTATCGGTTTGAGCTATGATTTCCAGGGAATCCTTCACCTCTACAAATCACTAAATCCGAATGGCACAATCATCGCAATAAACAAAGAAACTCAATCATACCTTGGAAACGAAGACCATCTTGTCAAAGGTGATATCCAAGAAATTGTTCCTGAAATCGCAAGACAAATCACAAAGCTTTAACTCGCCCAACACACAACAACTGCACTAATTTTTTTTCCCCCTCGACAGCCACAACATAATTTTGTAGCCTGCGTCAGCGAAACTCGTTTCTTGAGGGGAAAAGAAATGAAAAAAAAATATCCACACCGCTCAGCATTGCTACTATCTTTTCTGTGTATTGCACCTGTAGCCATAGCGACCGAAACACCGAACGCGACTCCGAATGACAACCAACTTGAAACTTTCAAAGTTAATAACGGATGGTCGGAAGTCGCCCATCTCATACGTGCGGCTTCCCAAAAAAAGACAGAACAAATAAAAAAAATAGAATTCAATAAACATGGGAAGGGAGAGCCTCCTTACAGACAACCTCCAACCCCCGACAAACAAGCCCAACAAAACCAACGAATTAGGCGCTTCATAAATCTTACAGAAGTCGATTTAGGCCATGCCAAAGCCAAACACTTTCCTGTTGAAGTCTGCTATGCTCCAAATCTCAAACGGCTCAAAGTCGACAATTTTTGCTCCCTCGGTCCAAACGACCCTTCATCAAAAAGAAATTCCTTCACAACCCTGCCTCCGGATATCGGAGAATTGAAAAGTCTTGAGACCCTCGACATATCATACTCATCGATATCAGAGCTTCCCGAAGAAATTGGACAACTAACTTCTCTAAAAACCTTCGAAGCCCAAGGGCCCCATGTTCCTACGATAGGACTTCGCACGCTTCCAGATAGTTTTGGAAATTTAAAAAATCTAAAATTTGCAGATTTCAGAGGATGCTTGTCTCTTGAAGCTCTTCCATGTGCAATTGGTGGGCTTGCAACCATCGACACCGTACCCCTCGCCGGAAACAAAATCACTGTGCCCGAACCAACAAATGATTATTTCTGCTTTTAACTCGCTCGACAGATCCCCCCGCACTAATTTTCCCTAGATTGACTCCAACACGAACTTTATGTAGAATTCAACAACTAAAATTCAACCGCATTAAATCAATCCGCCACTTTCACAAATATCAGGAACCACATGAAACGTACCATTTTTTTCGCTTGCTTATTTTTTAGTATGATCCCATTGATCACAGCTCCTCCCCGAAGTCCCAGATGTTCTGAATCCAGGGGCCAGGAAGAGCAAGAACAACCCGGAATGAAAGAATTTAAAAACGCTACCGATTTTAAGACCTTCTTGTTGAAACCAGCCGAAGAATTACAGGATATAACAATCGTCAAGTGCGCAGACTGTAATATTCAAGAAATATCACCGCTCATCAAAAAGCTTTCTAATCTACAGTTTTTAGATCTTGCCGGAAATAAACTTAAGAGGATCCCCCCAGAGATTGGATCTCTTAGCAACTTAGACTGCCTCATACTCGATAAAAATGAACTCAGCGAACTGCCGCCAGCAATCACTGAGTTGCCTAAGCTCACGAAGCTCTACTTCTGCAACAACAAATTTACGACAGCCCCCCCTCAAGTTTGGGAACTTGTGGGCCTTACGGAACTCCGACTTGACGACAACAAGCTAACTTCAATTTCGCCACAAATTAAACAACTTAAAAATCTCACGCAGCTTTATCTCAACAATAATTTGTTAACCGATTTACCAAATGAAGTCGAACAGCTCGAAAAGCTATGGTTTCTTCAACTTAACACCAATCGCTTCACAAGACTTCCTGCAGCGATTACTCGCATCAAAAAACTAAGCGCTCTAAGCGCAAACTACAACTCAATTGCAACGGTTCCAGCAGAACTCTCGCGCCTTGACAACCTGGTTTTCACACTCGGAAACCCAATCTCTTACATCCCACCGGAACTACATCGAAGGGCGAAGAAAAATTTTTATTGCCCAACCGCCGCCTTGCTCCACAC
>JABIAA010000129.1 GCA_018656485.1 bacterium
CAGCCAAAACTGGCCCACGGAATCGCGTTTTTGGACTTATCCTGCATTGTTATGCCCCTCTACTATGCAGGATAATTCCGAAATAACAATTTTATAAGCCAGTTTTGGCTGGAAAAGCTTACAGTCGAGATGTCGCGACAGAGGTTCGTCATATTAGAAAAGATCCAGCTAAGAAATATGAAGATGCTCGTGAAGTTATGACTGCTCGCACAGAAAAAGTTGCTGCTTAAGGGTAAGGACCTCTTTTTTCAAAAAGTTTAGAGGCCTTATAGATTCAGAGGAAGCGTCGTGCTATAATGCCGGCGCTTCTTTTAAACTCTAAAAACATGGATCTCTCGATAACTTTCGCCAATGTTCACTTTCCAAATCCGGTTGTTTTGGCATCTGGGGTTTTGGGGGTTACCGGAAATTCGCTTAAGTATGTTATTGAAAATGGAGCTGGTGGCGTGACCACTAAATCTATTTGGCTCGAAGAACATTTAGGTCATCCAAATCCAACGATGATGGGGAATGAGCATTTTTTTGTGAATGCGGTTGGGTTGCCGGATGCGGGGATTGATAAGGCGCACGAAGAGATTGGAAAATATATGAATTGGCACGATAGTCAGGGATTAAAGGCGCCACTTATTGCTAGTATTGTGGCTGGAAAGGTGTCTGATTTTGGTGAAATTGCGGAAAAAATTGCAGAACTTAAACCTCATTTAATCGAAGTAAATATTTCTTGTCCAAATGTTGAGGATGAACTTGGAAAACCTTTTGCTTGTGATATGAATCAAGCGGCGGAGGTGACGAAGATTGTGAAAAAACGAACTAATGGTGAGTATCCGATTATCGTAAAATTATCGCCAAATGTGAACAATTTAACCGAGATTGCCAAGAGCGTGGAGGCTGCCGGAGCAGATGGGATTTGTGCTTTTAACACTTTTGGCCCCGGCATGGTTATTGATATTGATACGGCACAGCCAATCTTGGCAAACAAAGTTGGAGGAGTTTCTGGCCCAGGTTTAAAACCGCTCGTGGTAAAAGGAATTTATGACTTGTACAAGGCGGTGAAGATTCCGATTATTGGAACCGGAAGTGTTTTGACCGGGCGGGATGCGATTGAATTAATGATGGCTGGTGCGACTCTCATTGGTGTTGGAACTGCGGTTTATTATCGAGGTGATGAAGTGTTTGGAAAAATTGTGCGTGAGATGGAAGAGTGGTGCGATGAAAATGATGTTCTTGATATTTCTGAAATTGTGGGACGAACCCATCAAATTTAATATTTAGGAAATGATGATTTTGATTTTTTAGTACCGGTTGTCGTTCGCTCCAGCGGCGAACGCAACCTATGATCTCGCGTGACTGCTCTCGCTAGCGCTCGAGACCAAGCCAGTCACGTTCCGATAATTACTTCAAAACCAAAACCACCATTCCCTAATAACTAAAAAACTTAATATGCCCTGTAAATCTCGCAACGACATCCCAAAAACTGTGAAAATTTTGGACATTAAGTCTGAAAACCCGTTTGTAAAAACTTTTACTTTGGATATTTCGGTGGGGGCTGTTCCGGGACAGTTTGTAATGATTTGGATTCCGCGTTTAAATGAAAAACCTTTTTCAGTCGCTTTTGATGATGGTAAGGAATTACAGATTGCAATTGCGGCAGTTGGAGAGTTTTCAAATGCTATGCACGACCTCAAAGTTGGAGATAAAGTTGGAGTTCGTGGGCCGTATGGAAAACCTTTTGAATACGAAGATGGCGAACATTTGGCCGTAATTGGTGGAGGTTATGGGGCGGCGCCATTATATTTTCTTGCATATGAGGCGGTTGCTCGTGGGTGCAAAGTAGAGTTTGTGGTTGGAGCGCGTAATTCGGGGAATTTGTTGTTTTTGGATCGAGCTGAAATGCTAGCGAACACGAATGTGCATGTGGCGACCGATGATGGTAGTGAAGGTTATAAGGGATACAATGTTCCGTTGCTTGAAAAATTAATGGAAGAGGGGCTCAAGGTTGATCGAATGTTAACTGTCGGACCAGAAATGATGATGATAGCAGTGTCGGATTTAGCCTTAAAACACGACATTCCA
>JABIAA010000130.1 GCA_018656485.1 bacterium
CGCAGAATTTTCAGAGGCACTGGGCAGGTTGTACCGAGGTGGAAAGTCGCTCCGGCGCGAGTATGCCGCGGTCAACATTGAGCTGTTGCGAAGCCGCTTTGACATCGAGTGTTGTGCCCAGCGATACCAGGAGCTTTACGCTTCGCTGCTCGACAGGGTTCCGGTGGTGCAGACACGAGACCAGTTTATTGGTTGATTTTAGAAAAGTTTTTTCATAGAATGCGGGTGTTGGTAGCGATGCTGCTGGCTTCTGGATTTTAGATAACCTCCATTTCCCCTATCCATGGCTTCTGGCCTGGGTGGGGGTTTTTTACCCCGAGAAAGTTGGAATGGCGTTTTACAAAGCGATCATCGCATACGATGGCACAGATTTTGCGGGATGGCAGGTACAGCCCTCAGCTGAGACCGTTGCATCCGCCTTGCAGAACACTTTTCTCAGAGTGTTCGGCGAGAAGATCTCCATCCTAGGTGCTTCCCGAACAGACGCCGGTGTACACGCACTTTCGCAGGTTACAACTTTCGAGTCGAACGTTGATGCTCCAATTGAAAAAATGCTTCGAGCGTGGAACGCGGCTTTGCCAGAGGCAATTGTGATTCGCTTGATCGAAGAAATTCCCAAGCGCATAAACCCGTGCTTCGATGCAAAACAAAAAACCTACTACTATCACATTTTCACAAAGCGCCCACTTCCGATGTGGGTTCGCTACGGATGGTTTCCTAAGCAAATAAGAAACTTTGATCTAAAAAAGTTTAAGGAAGCCTTGAAGATTTTTTCAGGCGAACATGACTTCCGCTCATTTTGCAAAATTGAGAAGGGCGAAGAGCGTGAAACAATTCGAACCGTCGACTCGATCGAAGTCGAGCGATGCCCACAGATGCGGGCGATCCGCGTTGTGATCCGCGGAAAAGGGTTTCTGCGATTTCAGATCCGTCGCATGGTTGGCTATGCGCTTGATGTTGCCTGCCGTAGCGATGTGTCGGTAAGCTTGCTCAGGGATATTCTTGAAAATCCATGTCCGGAACAAAATCTTGTGAAGGCCGATGCAAAGGGGCTGTGCCTCCGCAAAATTGTCTACGAGCCTGACGTGGAACTCTGAGGGGGGAGCGGAATGAATTCAGTCTTTGTGCGTGCGCTGACGTCATTGGCGGCGGCGGCAATTCTGTTTGGGTTGTTTTTTGCCGGCACGACATTTTTCGTGACGGGGCTACTGGTATGTGTGGCTTCGATCTTGATCTTCGAGCTCAGGCCACTTGTCGGACGGCTGCGGTGGTGGCTCACTGTCATGGCAGGAGCATATTCTGTCGCCGGTGTACTTTGCCTCATCTGGCTAGATCTGTTTTTTCGATCGACAAGCGTTTTGATTCCGCTTTATCCATTTCTCGCAGCAGCGACTGCGGATTCAGCAGCGTACCTCTGTGGAAAAGTTTTTGGTCGTCACAAGTTAGCGCCGAGCATTAGCCCAAAGAAAACATGGGAAGGTGTTGCCGGAGCGTTTTTTGGAATCGTGATCTTGCACGCGAATTTGGTTTTGAACAGTAAAGCAGCGTTATCGTTTTTTGTTTCGTGGACAGGCCTTGCGGTTGCAACGGTCCTCGTGACAGTCGCTGCGGTCTGCGGAGATCTTTTTGCTTCGTGGATCAAGAGAAAAGCGGGGGTCAAAGACTACGGAGCAATTCTTCCTGGGCACGGCGGACTGCTCGATCGCCTCGACGCTGTCTTCCTAGTTGCCATTGCCTGTGCTGCGTGGCTTGTCATTTTTGTTTGATTTTTTTACGAGTCTTTGTCGGAAAGCATCTGTGTCGTTTCCTTGTTTTTTAGTTTTATTTTTTCTATTTCCTTGTGGGTGAGTTGTGGTCCGCCTGGGTTTTGTGCTCCGCCGAAACAGCCCAAAAGGCTAGAGCATCCTGGTTTTTTGCTGCTTGATTCATGATGATCATGTTGCTTTTTTTGATATAGACCGTTAAATTTTAATACCAGGTTTTTTTCGAGATCTTCCAACAATTTAGAAAATTCGATTGATTGTCTTGTCAGTGCTTCTTGTGTTGCATTTGTCATATGTTGGTGCATTGTCAGTGGAAGTGATTTCATCTCGATAGATTGGGCATTCCGGTGTGCTTCAAGTTGGGTTTGATGTTGAGCCAGGTTTTCTCTGAGTTTTTCATCGAGGTCCGTTTTTAGTTGATCCACTTGTTGCTGAAATTGTGTCGGTTGTTGCTTAAGTTGTTCCTCAAATGCCTGTTGGGCTCCAACAAGGTCAGGGTGAATCAGTTCAAACTTTACAGCTTGTGCAGAACATTCCGTGGCAAGTTCTGTAAGCGCGGTACAAGTTTGTTCGTCTCTTTGCTTCAGCGTAGAGTCTACTTCGGCGTGCAGTTTCTCATATGCTGCAGCAATCTGAGTTTCAAATTCTTTCTGCTGGCTGGCCACTGCCTCGAGTTGAAGAATACAATTTAAATTCTCACCTTGCATAGATTCAATTGCACTATGATTCTTTGTCATTTGAAGATCAAATGCGGACTGATTTCGACTGTCTTGTTCTTGCAAGAGTTCCTGATATTTTTTTTCCATTTCTTGCGTGATATTTAAATGACGATGATCCAATGTATTGAGATTATTTTGAAGGGCCTCAAGCTGTTCTTTCTTGGCTGCATCCAAGGTTTCTTGCATCAGCCGTTCACGCTCGGTCAGTTGAGCTTCCAAGGTTTCGTGCATCTGCGTGCTGTGCGTGTTTAGTTGAGTTCCAAATGCTTGTTGCGCCTGCTGGATTTGTTTTTGGCTTTCAGACTTCAAAGCTTTGAGTGCGACATCGTATGAATCTTTTTGTTTTTCTAGAGTTTTTGCTTGCTGTACAAGAATTGTTTCGATTTGTTTGGCAACGGCTTGCTGTTGCTGCTGCGTAAGTTCTTTGTGTCCGGCGATCGCAGCTTGTTGTTGCTTGGTAAGGTCCGCGAAGGTGAGGCCTTGCTGTTCCAACGCTTTTTTCGTTTCCTCAGAAAGAGTTCTGCATGTTTCGGTAACGAACTCTTTGAGCGCTTCTTGTTTCTCGGTTGCTGCAGCAAGTTGGAGGTCCAAA
>JABIAA010000131.1 GCA_018656485.1 bacterium
AGCTGTAGCAATCCAAAATGAAAGAGGGTGTAGATCAAAGCCGTTCCGCCAAACGCGAGAAAAATAACTTTAGAAATGTCCCGTTTGTTTGGAAGGTGATGTCCAATGTTGCAGGCGTATTCAAATCCAAAGTAACTGAAGATTGCGAGTGTTAGTGACGATGGCAGGCTCATCGCATCGGGAGCAACGATTGGAAGCCATCTTCGAGTTATGAGTGGTAAAAATGCGATCAGCAAAAAGATTGGAATAAGTTTTACGATGGTTGCAGGTCCCTGAATTTTTCCAAATGCTTGGGTACTGATCAAGTTGAACATGCATATGGATGCGATAGCCATGATCCCAAACGCTACAGGCGATTGGAACATTATGACCGTTGGGAAGTTTTGTGCCATCGCGATTCTTAAGGCGCTGACGACAGTTGCTGTTGCAAGTGTGTAGCCAACGATCGACAGCATGCCCGTGACAAAACCGGCAAATCGTCCAAGTATTTTGGTGCTGTAGATGTAAACACCGCCGGTCTCAGGGATGAGCTTGGAAATTTGTGATACTCCAAAAACAGCTGGGAGAAAGATTAGTGCGGTAAGTGGCCATGCAAGAAAACTTGCGTTGCCAGCTTTAGCAGCCATGATTGATGGGGAGAAAAGGATCCCGGTACCGACCATGACATTCATGCTCAAAAGAATTGCTGTGAAAACGGAAATCTGTCCTTGCTTTGACATAGAAACCTCTTGTTTAAAGGAAAGGACTAACTAACGCGTTGTCGCGTGTAGTGAGAAAAAATATTTCTTTGTTTGCGAACCCAACGTGGGTCCGTCTAAGTGGGTCGGAAGACAAATGGCCTCACGGTTTTGTCCTAAATTGATCATGGCCCAGTATACACGACCAGGCCATGAGTTCAAATTGACTCTAGTATTCGAGTTTTTCGACATCGGTGTGTGGACGGTAAAGAAATAGTCCAATGACCGTCAAGATTGCGAACGGCATTATTCCAATGAGCCGTGCGGTCCACGTGTCGCCAAGGTGCCAAAAGCTGTATGCCATCATGCAGATGGATACGATGACTGCGATGATCGGAAGAAGCATGCTGTAAGAACTGGCCCGTCTTTTCGATTGTATGATGAACAATGAAGTCATTGCCGTGAGGATTACGCCGAGCAGTCCAATGTTTGCGATGTTGGCAAGAACCTGTACATCCGGCAATAGCATGACAAGGGCAAATGGAACGACGCTGAAGAGCATCACGATGTTTCCCGGCCGCCCAAGGCGCGACTGCTTCGAAAAGAAATCAGAGTATTTTACGACTCGATCATCCGCCATTGTGAACATCAGTGATGTGCTGATGAAAATCAGTGCAACTGTTGTTCCGATAAATGTGAAGACAACGGCGAGCGAAATTACTTTTGTTGCGATGGCAGAAAGTGATGCGGACAACGGCAAGAACTGGCTGAAGTTGGATGCCTTAAAGATCACAAGGTTGTCCAATCCCATGACATGCAGAAGCCCGAAGTGGAACAACGAGTACAAAGTAACTGTCCCAAAGAATGCCATGAGAATTGCGCGAGGTGCATTTTTTTTGCTATCGACGATCATGTGGCTGATGTTGCATGTTGCTTCGAATCCAAAGAAGCTGAAGATTCCGAGCGACAGTGCTTGTGGAATTGCCATGAGCTCCGATGAAGTGATCGAAAAGTTTGATTTAAGTGCGAACGGAAAAAGCGCGATGAGTATCAGCAGCGGCAGCAGTTTTATCGTTGTAACTGGGTTGAGGATGTTCCCGATTGTTTTTACGCGCATCATGTTAATGAAATATGAATTGAAAGCGACGATCGCGAAAAACACTGCAGGATAAATTATGAGAGCGTTCCCGGGAATCATCTGTGCAATGGCGTTATAGAATGCCACGAACACCGCAGCTTGTGCTGCAAGGTATCCAACGATTGAGAAGTATCCACCGAGGAAACCGGCGAATCTTCCAAGTCCTTCACTGCAGTAAACGTATAAACCACCTGGCTTCGTTATGAGCTGTGAAAGTTTTACAACTCCAAGTAAAAGTGGAAGCAAGATGAGTGCTACTGCACCCCACGCCAGAAAGCTTGCGTTGCCTGCGATTCCTGCCATAACTGACGGGGCGATTAGAATCCCGACGCCGACCATGACATTGATTCCCATGAGTACGGCTGTGACTAAAGATATTTTTTCAGAATCCTGTTCCACGATGTTATCCTTCCAAAATGTTGGCACTTCGGCCAAGAATAAAACTATCGCAGGCGGTCAAACAAAACGACTTGGGGTGTTAATTAAAATGGCAAGTTCCAGAGTTCCCCCAATGCTTGCGATTCCGGGACAGATTATACAAGAGTGCCCTAGGAAGCAAGGGTTCCCGTCTTAGTGCGGTAGAACACGCAGCTTTTCAAAGTGTTAACACTGTGGTACCATTTCACAAGTCGTATGTGGTCAAATGTGACCAAGTTTATATTTTTTCATGTGAGGTTTGTATGAAAAAAAATCTTATGACGTGCGCTTGTGCGTGCGCCGGAGCTTTGCTGTTGACCGGATGCGATTTTGGATCGGTGAAGAACAAGGTTTCATCGCTTTTTGGTGGTGGAGTTGCTAAGTCAGAGTCGAAAAAATTTGATGATGCTACTGTTGTAGCAAAAGTTCTTGGCAAGCCGTACGTAACAAAAGAAGCGTTCGACAAAAAACTTGGTATGATGCTAGCGTCAAGTCCGTACACAAAAGACATTGACCCAGGCACAATTCCTGCAGAAGCAAAAAGAAAGTTCCTTGAGGATTGGCTTAATTTTGCAGTGATCAAAGAAGTTTGGGGCGGCGAGAACAAAGTTGAAAACTCTAAAGAATTTAAAGAAACATATGCAGAACGACTTGAAGCTGTAAAAGATTCTGTCGTTGTCGACATGTTCGTCAAGGATGTTCGCGCTGGAATCACTGTAAGCGATTCTGACATCAAGGGTGAGTTCGAAAAGAACAAGGGCCGCTACGTTAAAGTTATGGGCGGAACAAAAGTTGCTGGCGTTTCTTTTAAGGACAACGGAAAAGCGAAAGACTTCCTTTCATCCGCAAAGGGAACAAAGGACGCTGACAAGTTTGAAGACATCACAAAAGATGTTGACGGAACCTTCAAAGACTTCGGTCGCGTTGGTGAAGAACAGGAAGGCGCTCCACAGGACATTCCAGCTTCAGTTCGAAAAGCTGCATTGTCTAGCAAGTCCACACGTGTTGAACTTGTGAAAGACGGTGACGTTTCATGGGTGCTGCATCTTTCCGACAAAAAAGATTCAGTGTACTTCGAGTTGGATGAAATTCGTCCACAGGTCAAAGCTATGATCGAAGAAGCAAAATACAAAGAAGTTCTTGAGCTAAAAGTTACCGAGTTGAAAAAACGTGCCAACATCGAAGTCAACGAGGCTTTCTTTGCTGGTTCACAACAACCTCGTGTTATCACGGCAGAAGACCTCAAGAAGCTCATCAAGACAAGAGAAGACGTTGACGAAGAAGATGCTAAAGCTGAAGTTAAAGACGCAGAAGTAAACGCGTAAATAAGCTTCAACAGAAAGTTTCTGTTTGACGATCAGTTCAAGTTGAGCTTGAATAGTAAAGTTTTGCGAGATAAACTCAGGGCTCCTAAACTTAGGGGCCCTTTGTTTTTACAGGGAAGTTACGATGAACAAAGTTTTTTTGATTGTGTGTTTTATTTTTTGCTCGAGCTACATTGGCGCTCGTGATGTCGTCGATAAGATTGTGGCGCGTGTGAACGGTGTTCCACTTTTAATGGACGAGCTTAATGAACAGCGATTTGACCGTGCGGGAAAAACAATTTCACTTTCAGAGCTTGCACTTGAAGAAGTTGCGACTCAAGATTCCGAGCGCTTAAAGATTGATGCGAAGGACGACGACGTTGATCGTCGGTACAGCATGTTCCGTGAAGGATACTCTGACGAGGCTTTTGGCAAGATGCTCAAAGAAAGTGGGATGACACAAAAGCGACTTAAGCGGCAGCTTCGCAAGGTTCTTTCATCTCAGAATTTGAGAGGGTTCCGTGGCTCACAGTTCGCTGGTGTGATTTCACAAAGTGAAATTCAAGAATATTACGAAAAGAATCCGGTCAAGCAGGAGTACGAAGTTTCTGTTGCCGTCCTTGATGAAGTTCCGAAAGATGGAAAAATTAAGGATTCGTCAAAGCTCGAGTGGAATACGATGGGGTTTGTCGCCCTTGACCAGCTGTCAGATGATGCTGCGAAGGCAGTCAAGAAGCTGAAGAAAGGCAAGGTCTCAGAGGTCGTCAAGCGCAAAGATGAGGGCCGAGTTTACAGGCTTGATGCCCACAAACGCGGACGGGTTCGACCGCTTGAGGAGCGAGTAAAGGAGATTGAAGAAAAACTTATAACCGCCAAAAATGCCGAGCGGGAGCGGGTTTTTCTCAAGAACCTACGTGGTGGTGCACACATTGCGAAGGTATCGTAGCCCTTAGAGAAGATGCGAAAGAGGCCGTTTGCCTTTACAATCCCGGGTTTTTAGGCCATACTCCACTCATGATTCGTGGGGGAGGTTTGGGCCACTTGTGTGTGGGCCGATTACAAGGTTCGCCTTTGCTTTGACTGAAACAGGAGCGCTGAAATGAAAAAAGGAATTCACCCAGAAATTCACGACGTAGTTGTTCGATGTGCGTGTGGTAACGCGATCGAATCAGTTTCGACTGAATCTAAAATTGAAATCGACATCTGCTCGAAGTGCCATCCATTTTTCAGTGGCGTGCAAAAGTTTGTTGACCGTGCCGGTCGAATCGAACGTTTCCAAACTCGTTATGGAATGCCGCCTGCAAAAAAAGGCAAGAAGTAGTCTGTACGGGCTGTAGCCGGGAGGGACATCACCCATGATTGATTGGGAAAAGCTGTCGCTTGAGTACGACGAAATAATCCAAAAACTTTCGGATGCGTCCAGTAAGCTTGATCACAAAAGCTGTGAACAACTTCAGCGCCGTGCCTCCGAATTAAATCAACAGCTCGCGCTTCACAACGAGATTACATCTGTAGAAAAAGAGATCAAGGAATGCGAGCAGCTTAAGTCGGAAGACTTGGATCTTGCAGCGCTTTATCAAGAAGAAATTTCTCAAAAAAAAGAAGTTGCTTCCGAGTTAGAAAAGCAACTTGATGATATTCTTTTTCCCCCGGACAAACGCGACATGCGATCAGTCTTTCTTGAACTTCGTGCAGGAGCTGGTGGGCAGGAGTCAGCGCTTTTTGTCGCCGATCTATTCAAAATGTACAGCAACTACGCGATGCAAAAAGCTTGGAACGTTTCCATTGTGGATGCGAGTGAAAATGACATTGGCGGGTACCGCGAACTCATTGTGCACATCAAGGGCAAGGGTGTTTTCCAAGAATTTAAACATGAGTCTGGCGTCCATCGTGTGCAGCGTGTTCCGCAAACCGAAGCAGCAGGGCGAATTCACACTTCAACTGTTACCGTTGCTGTGATGCCGGAAGCCGATGAAGTTGATATAAAAATTGAACAAAAAGATTTGCGCATCGATGTTTTTCGATCTAGCGGTGCAGGAGGTCAGCACGTTAACACGACCGATTCCGCGGTGCGCATTGTTCATCTACCAACGGGCGTTACAGTCAGTTGCCAGGACGAACGTTCACAAATTAAGAACCGTGCAAAAGCAATGAAAGTTTTGCAGGCGCGACTATACGAAGAAGAGCGACGCAAACACGAAGAAGCTATCGCAAAAGAGCGTCGTCAAAAAGTTGGAACCGGTGATCGTTCCGAAAAAATCCGCACCTACAATTATCCGCAGAACCGAGTGTCCGACCACCGCATAAATTTAACGCTCAAAAAACTAGACATCATCATGCAGGGTGAACTCGCCGAGCTTATCAATCCTCTCATGGACTGGGATCGCCAGCAAAGACGCCTTCAGGATTTCAAATAATTCTTTCGGGAACAAAAAAATGAGGCACAAGCTTTAATGCCTGCGCCTCACAATTAGTTACGAGATTTTATTTAAACTCTTCTACACTCGGTTTTATTTTCTCATTCGGACAGCTCTTTTTGCTCGAACACTTCTTCTCAACAGCCCTTTGATTTTGTTTTCAGCGATGTTCTTTGTTTTGTTATCAGGCGATTGGACCGCTGCCTTACCTTTCTTTATCGTTTCCATGTTTCTTTCTTCGAAGGCTGTGAGTTGCTTGGATATTTTGTCTACATCTTCCATGGTTGGTTCGGCTCCAGCGACCCCTCTTTTTCGAAGTTTTTCTATTGCGGAATCTTGTTGCGTTGGGACTTTTTTACTACCGTCTTCTATTTTTGTTAACAGGCCTCTTAGTCTTGCAAGTCTGGGATCGTTTTTATTTGTTATTCCACTTGCTTCGATTTCATTAGCAATTCTTTTGGTTCGAGAGGCTTCGCTTAGTAGGCGGTTTGCTGTTCGGGTTGAGTTGTTAGTTGATTGTGTTTTTAATGCCTCAATTCCTCCGGCAAGGAGTTTTGACGACGGTGGAAGTTTCACCGAAACCATTTCGTCTGCAAGGGCCTGCGACTGTTTCTTGATTAGGTGAATTTCCATCTGCTTGTCTGCTAGCATCATTTGTCCATCAATCGCCTTGTCTCTGATGTCTTCGATGGCTTTGAGTTGCGGTCTGATTTTTTTGATTTCTTCTCTGTTTTTCATTACGGTTTCAAACGGAATCGCTTTTCTGTCCGGTCCTCGTATTTTATCCAATTCTTCGATCTCTGCGTTTAGTTCTGTGACTTTTTTATTGCTTGATTCTTGAAGAGCTCTGAGTGCTTTAATGTGTTTGCCGATAAGTTTTGTTCGTGCATCGCCAAGTTCCCCGGCACTTTTTGTGTAGTCTTCTCCTGTTTCCGATGCATCCAAGATGGCCTTTTCTTTTGTTGATAGATCTTCTGCATCATCAGCGATTGCTCCTTTTCTTTGGGTCCAAATTTCGCTTGCCTCTTCTGCGATGGCGGGTGGGAGTGCGTCATCGGAAAATAAGCCACCAAACATTGGTTCAGATTTTGCTGCGGTTAGACCTGTCGCAGATAAAAATAAACAAAAAATAAATACAATTAATTTGTTAATAGTTCTCATTGTTGTCTCCATTTTTTTCTATATTTACTTGATCGCTAAAATCCTCTTTAAAATTTTTGAAAGTCGTTATCGAGATGTAGGGCGCAGGCAAAAAGGCCTGCGCCCTACAACTTAGTTCCGATGTTTTTTATCTTCTGTTTCGGCTAGGTTTTTCTCTGTAGAGTCTCTGTATTTTTGTTGCTGCATTCATTCGATCCTGTTTTTTGGGTGCCTTGACCGTTCTTACTGTTTTTACTGGTGAGGATGATCGAATTGCTCCTAGCTGTTTAATTTTTTGACTGTGTGATTTTTCTTTATCGAGTATTTCGGATGCTAGTTTGCTGTTATCGTATTCACTTGGAAATGCACCAGCCTTGGCAGCATCTTTCATTGCGAATTCTCCCTCACCGACTTGTTCTATTCCCCCAATTTTATTACTGATTTGACTGAGTAGTTTTCTAAGTCCTTTGATTTCATCGCTTGAAATTGCCTTGTTCCCGGTTTCTTTTGCTTTTTTGTACATTCTTCCGATTGTTCCTTCTGTTGTTGCTTTTTGTTTTGATAGTACCTTCAGTGCGTCGCCTCTAGGGTTAAGTGGAGACCTAGAAATATCTGCCTTCAGGACCACTCCGGATTCTGGAAGTTTTGTGCTGGCAATGTCCTTGTTTAGTTTTATGTTATTGTTTTGGTCGCGGATTGAGTAAGTTGATTGGCTCATAAGGTTATTGACGACATTTTTTTCTGAATCTAATTTGTTAATTCCGCCGCCAATTCTTTCTCCTAACTTGATCCGTGCGTCGACTTCACTTTGAACATCATCAATGAGGTTCTGTGTTTCCTTCTTTTTTTTATAATCTTTGTTTCTGTCTGCTTTTTCCCAGCGCTTGAAAAGTCCTGTGACCTTAACTTGAAGCTTTTCGATTTCATCACTGTTTGATATTTTTAGTGCTTGTAGCGCACTTGTATGCGTTTTCATAAGTTCTTTTTTTGATGGTCCAAGTTGATTCCTGTAAAGTTTATACAAATCTTGAGCGTCTTTTTTCCCACCCTGAGTGCTTTGATTCCTGATTTTTTCTGTTAGATCTGATGCTGCTTTTTCTTGTGTGGCAACATTTTCGGCTGCTTCTGTTACTTTCTTAGCGTTCTTATCCCAGATTTTTTCTGCCTCCGGTGGTAGTTGCTCATCAGCTGAAAACAAACCGCCGAACATCGGGATGTCTGCTGCACTGGCATTGATGGTTGATAAAATCAACAAAGAAAAATACAAAAGAAATTTGTTAATAGTTCTCATGTCATCTCCATTTTGGGAACAATAAACGTACAGGAGCAGAATGCCCCTGAGAAACCTCCATTTCTCTATTTTTATGATA
>JABIAA010000132.1 GCA_018656485.1 bacterium
CAGATCAAGACGGCCATCTTCGTCTCAATCACCCAGAAGAAGCGCGATGGCTTATCGAAGCACTTATCGAACACCCAGAACTCTACAATGACATCGAGACAATTGAACTTAATGAATTCTGCCAAGAAACCATCGAACAACATCTCGAAGGCTACCTCAGAGAAAAACCAGCCGCGACAGAGGAAGCTCTTTATTTCGCCTCACACCAATCGTGGTTGCTCGATTTTTGTCTTTTCTCCCCCTCATAGAAGACCATCTTGTCGAAGGTGATATCCAAGAAATTGTTCCTGAAATCGCAAGACAAATCACAGAGCTTTAACTCGCTCGGCACAGATCCCCGCGCCCCCGTGAAAAACACCGAAGTTAACGGGATAAAATGAACTTTTCGCCACCCACCCTCGACAGCCGCAATGTAATTTTGTAGCCTACGTCGACGGAATACATTTCTTAGGGGAAGAGAAATGAAACACAAAATCACAAAATCATTATTGTTACTCAGCTGTTGCGCGGCATTAACGCAATTCGTTATGAACGCAGGACCAGACAAAGACTGGCAACGAATGTTGGACGATGCATACACTTCTCCAGAAAAATTTAGCAAGTGGGATGGACGGGAAGACCACCGCGTAAAACGAAAAATGCTCAAAACACTGCGCACTCAGTGCACAGACCTCGACACCCTACCTGACCTGGGCGAACTGGAAAGTCTCGAGGATCTAAGCATTCAATGGGGAGAATTCAAAAAACTTCCAGACAGTATTTGTAACCTTAAATACTTGAAAAAACTTAAAATAGACGGATGCCCAAAACTTAAAAGCCTTCCAGAACAAATTGGATCAATCAAAACCCTCGAATTTATTTGGGTCGCCAACTGTGGGCTGGAGTCAATTCCAGAATCTCTCACGACGCTGCCAAAGTTAAAAACACTTTGGCTGTACGGCAACAAAATTTCTAGTTTCCCCACAACAATATCTCTCCCATCACTGCAAGCACTAACCTTATCTCACAACCCAATTGGGAAGGTTCCCAATGCAATTAAAGCAACAGAATCGCTCCGCACATTAAGATTGGCTGGATGTAACATTCTAGAAATCCCGGAATGGCTCGCCAGAATGCCAGAACTCGTAGAAATGAATCTTACAATTAATTTGATCACTGAAATTCCGCGATCAATCGGAAAAGCAAAAAAACTCACCGAACTTAAACTTTGCGATAATCTACTCAGTAGTGTCCCAGTAGAAATAGCAGAACTAAAAAATCTTGAGCAGTTAGACCTTCAACATAATAAGCTTACAGAACTCCCTATTGAGGTTTGGCAACTCATCAGGAAACAACCAATCAGAATCTGTCGCACGTTATACTATGTAGGCAAAAATTTTATAGAATTTGTTCCGGAAGCCTCTGGCTTCTCTGAAGAAGAGGTCAAAAGCATTCTAAACCTTAAATTAAAAAGCTACGAGACAGGAACAAATAAGGAGAGTAAACGGAAACAACTTCTTCTAGAGCGCTCAGAAAAAGCAGAGAAACAGCAAGTCTCAGCCCCAACAGAAACACCACAGAAGCCTAAAGAGACATCGCTCCTCGAAATAATGAAAACGAAATTAGCAACTTTCTGCACAAACAACTTACTTGAGCCGGCCGAGCTTATCCAAACCCCACCAGAAGAACTTCCAGAGCTTAGCCAACAGATCACAATCTTCAACACAGAAAAGTTGTATTCTTTTTGTATGGCGCTTGAATCAAACTTATCATTTCGCCAGGAAGCAGCAGAAATCGTTTTCAATCTCGACATTGCCGGAATTGATTTTCAAGGACAAGCTCCCGCTTCACTCGCATATCTAAAAAATTTAAGAACACTCAACATTGCGACAAATCCGCAGTGTACTGGGCTTGCTGCAGAAATCTTTCAACTGCCCTTGCTACACAAAATTTTTGTCGACGATCTACCGCAAAGTACAGTCAACTCAATTTTCCACAATGTAAGACCGGGGTCTAAAACAATCGTTGAAACACTACAAGCTCCACCATCCCCGCCACTGAGCGCATCCAAACAACGCACAGAAAAAACAAACACATCCCCCCAAATGGAAATACCACATTCTCTGGAGAGAGCAAGACAAGCCGCGATGCAAAAACTTGGAGTAAAAAAATCGAAACACCCGCAAATCCATGTTCCAGCGAAAACACTACATAAACTTCTAGCAACACCTAAAGCACTCCCAAAACTCGGCCAACAAGTATCCATTCTAAGCACGGAAGAGTTGGATATTTTTTGCCTCGCTCTTGAATGCGACTTTTCATTTCGCAAGACCGCAGCCGAAATCGTTTTAAATCTCGACATTGCCGGAATTGATTTTCAAGGAAAAGCCCCCGCTTCACTCGCATATCTAACAAATTTGAGAATACTAAACATCGCAGCCAATCCTCGATGTACTGGCCTTGCTGCCGAAATCTTTCAACTGCCCTTGCTACACAAAATTTTTGTCGACGACCTACCGCAAAATACAATCAACTTAATTTGCCACAATGTAAGACCAGGGTCTAAAACAAACGTTCTAAAGTTACAAGCTCCACCATCCCCGCGACTGAGCGCACGTGAGCAGGAAGTAACTCGATGGATTGAAAATAGAGACGTGAAAGTCCGAAACAGAAAGCAACAAAAAACATCATTACTTCAAACCCTTCGAGAAGCGGAACAAAGAGCAACCTCTGAACCGGCTCAACCAAATGACTATGATAACGACTTATCGAATGATCGGTATTCTTTGTGCGACGATTACGACAGCGGCAGTGACTTTGGGCGATTATCTGACAGAGAAAACGTTCCGTTACTCGGAAATGGAAAATAACTTAAGATTTTTTATGACGCCCGGCACGCAACGACGGCACTGATTTTTTCTGGATGACATCGAAGAATTTCCCGAGCAACAAACTTTAGGGTTGATCCTGTTGTGCAAAGGTCATCAAGAATCACAACGTGTTTACCAGCCAATTTTTCTCGCGCACCTGGCTTGAGTTCGAATGCACCAGAAACATTTTTACCACGTTCGTCACCAGGCACATCGGTTTGAAAAGCCGTTTTTCTCACGCGACGAACCAATCTTTTTGCCACGGGAATGCCTGTTGGCTTCGATAAAAACTTGGCCATCATTGTTGCCTGATTAAATCCACGCGATGCCCACCGCGTCCAGTGGAGTGGAACGGGAACCAAGACAATGTCACCACCAAATAACTTTTCGAAATCGATTTTCTGGAACATGACATTTGCAAGCAAGCGCGAAGCAGAAAGATCTTTGTAATGCTTTTTCAAGACAAGTTCACGCAGCGGGCCTTCATAAAAACCAGCGGCATGGACTTTTACTGAAACTTTTTTAGTGACCTCAATTTCCAAACTCGGAGGAACACGAAGTTCATTCGCGCACACACCACACATTGCGACATTGAAATCACATCCAATCCCGCAAGAGATACATTCGAATGGAAAAATAATCTGCAAAAGGTGCTCAAGTCCTCGTTGTGCAAATTCCAAGATGTTTCGCACCCTCACATAAAATCCTTAGACGATAAAAATCAAAACAAGCTGCATTATCAAGTTCGCGGTTATTCCCGCAACAACATCAGCTGCCACAAATGAAAGAACCCCAGGAAGTTCGGCGAAATTTATTTTCCACACGTGCAGTATGAACGCAGGCAGAACCTCGCGAAGCACGTAGAAAATTAACACAGTCGCAAAAACTAACTTTATCTCAAGCGGAACCGTGAAAAACGCAATCCCCGCACCAACCAATCTGTTGATGACAATCGTTTTGCCCGACATCTCTGGAAGGTCTGTGATGACAAAACTCATCAAACCAATGACCGACAGAATTGCAGCAATCAAAACAAGATAATAAAAATCAGCCGAAATCACATACAAAAAACGCCCAAGCGCAATAAGCGGGATTGCACACAACGATGTTATAAATCCGCCAAACGGAACCCTTCCAAGTCGTCCGAGCTGAACAACACCAAGCGCAACCTCTTTAGCTCTGTCCCACATTTCCATGTCTCAGAACCCTCCAAAAAATCATTCCGAACCCCAACACCACGAACATGTCCGCCACGTTAAATGTTGGCCAATGCCATGCACCAACATAAAAATCTAAATAGTCCACAACACCATCTCGATACACGCGGTCAAACAAATTCGAAAAGCCACCTGCAAGAACCATGATCTCGGGAACAATAAAAACTCCCTTGCGATGTTGCGCGTATGCAAATGCACCAAGCAACACTAAAACCACGGCATGTAACGTCGCGACCGAGAGATGCATTACACCATTTAAAATACCCCAGCTCATGGCGCGATTGAAAGAAAGTGACAAGCTAAGGAACGAGAGCAGCGGAACATCAGCTTCAGCAAGATATCGAACCGCGAGCAGCTTCGATAGCTGATCAACAAAGAAAGCCCCGGTAAAAATATTAGCGTAAATCGATTTGTGTTTCATCATTTGCTCCTCTAGGAGCGGAGCTCACACCCCATGGCCTCGACAGCCTTGATCGCACGCATCCGCGCTTCTTCGATCTCATCTTTTACGAGAGTTCGCTCCGGGTGACCAATAACAACCCTGAACGCCATGCTGGTTTTATCCAACCACTCTTTACGCTGGAACCTGTCGATAAGTTCGACTTCCATGACGAGCGGACCAGCGGAGGCAAGAACAGACTCAACCTGCTCCATTGTGTTTTTAAGCGGAACAATCATCGAAAGATCGAAGGATGAACCTTGGAACTTAGAAAGTTGCTTGAAGATTCTTGTTTTATGTTTTGTTCCAGTAACCAGTTCAAGATCAAATTCAAAAATGAAAGCATCACTTTCCGGAAGAACACTTAGCTGAGTGATCATGTCCCTAGAAATTTTTCCCCCGTACCCAAGGGTGATTCCATCCGCAATGACTGTTGCCATTTCGTGTTTCGAACACCAAGGGAAATTTTCACTTGCCCCCTTGTTCCACTTCATGTTGACAAAGCCTGCAGCACGAAGCATGCCTTCGACTTTTGACTTGCAGTCATAAAAATCTACCGCAGATCTCTTCTCGAAGAAAATCCCGGAAACCTTTTTACGCTCTATCCCACCTGCATCGAAAAGATCCCACGTTCTGCCAAATTCAAAAAACGCCATCGAATCTTCATCGACGAAATTTTCTTTAACATTTTTAAGCATGCCCGGGATGAGGCTTTGCACCATGCGACAGAATTGTTCTGACACTGGGTTTTGAATTTCCCACGAACCACCGGTTGGCA
>JABIAA010000133.1 GCA_018656485.1 bacterium
AAAAACATTCCGAAAAACTCTCATTGTAGAAATTCTCGCCTCAGCAATAACACATGGCATTGTTGAATATACAACAAGCAATATCCGTTCTCCAAAGACGGACACTTCAAAAGTTGATCGGATACAAAAAGCCATGGGTGACGCACTGATCAACGCGGAAAAAAATATTGACCAATTCGAAGGTCATATCGATGGCCATGAAAAACGCATCGACAAGCTTGAAGAAAAAGTCAATGCAGCCGCAGTTGCTGCCATGAATGCCGTTGACTAACATATAAAATAGGTCAATTGAAGTTATTGGGCGTAGCCGTTTTGGCTACGCCTTTTTTCTATGTGTCCTGCCCACCACACCCCAAAGCGTCCTTTTTAAAGGCAAAATGCACTTTTTTGTTCGGCGTTCGCGGACTTTGAAATTTTCTCTACTATGGAATCCATGCGGGGGGAATAACGCATTCAAGCTGGGTTTTAGGGAAAATGAAAAAGAACATCGCAAAATTTTTAGTCTTGGTCATTGGACTTGGATGCTTCGGACGAGCCGCTGCAGAAAGCACTGTCCGCAGCCTCATCAATCCAGCATTCGTACGAGAACTCGCTGGAAAGACAAGTGGGAACGTAATAACTGGGTCAATTGAACGCCTTAGCGAATCTCAAAAGTCTTCCTGGAGCCCGCTAGCAGACTCTGCATATGAGGTTGGACTCGACACAATCAAGGCCACATGCAGCTTGATTCCCAAAGAATGGGATGAGAAGCATCACGTAAAACTCAACAAAAACCTTCTCCAAAAAATTATTTTGAGCTTCGCCCCCGCAATCATAAAATCGACCATCCAACACTGTGGAAACGACAGCTGGAAAAGGGACATGGGATTCGATCTTCTCAAGACATTTATCAAGGAAGCCATTTGCAAAAACAGATTCTGGCTCAACAACAAAAGCCAACTCTACCGTTCCATCGGCTGGTTCATCCCACTGCTCTCAGGAATAAATGCGAAAAAATTTGGAACCCAAAAAGCGATGGACATCGTTGAACAATCCGCTCAAGTTTTCTCCGAGAGCTGCCTTGAGGACGACATTTTTCCACATCTCATCAAGGCTACAAAGAATGAATACTTGCTTAGAAATGGTGTACGTCGAGCTTTTGTTGCAGAGATCCTAACCTCCGTCACTAGCAACTTCATCATCGCACAAATATTGCATGGAAAATTTTCGAAGTTTGATGGAATTAAAAAGCCTGCCGGCTTGACCCACGGCTACGGCGCAATCCGCAAAGCCTTCAGCCCGCAACACAAAGCTCCTGTCGCAATGGTAGAAATCGGAACCCAAACCAGCCTTCGCGCAAAGGCTTCGGCCGGCACGGCGGATATCAATAAAATATCTGTAGCTGAAAACGGTTCTTCCCAGGCAGGCTAAACCGACTTAGCAAACGATCATTCCACCTATTTTATTCGTTATTTTCGTCGACTCTTTCCGTGCTTGGACTTCTGAAAAATAAGCTTGCGATATTGCCAATCTTTTTCTGATTCTGTTCGCTTCTTTTTCCTGCGTTCAATTGGAATCCCAAGAAGCCTCAAGAACCGAACTTTATTTTTATCACTTTTGCACTGCGCGTAAAAACGCATTGCAACCCCATCGTCGGCGCTTAGAACTTCGAGTTTTGGAAATCTTTCAAAATGTGGAAGGGGTTCCGGACAGCCGTCAAGTGGATTCCCATCCAAAATTATTCCGCGAAGGTTTGTAAGATTTTCAAGCGCAAGCGGAAGTTGTCGCAAACAATTCCCTCCGAGTCCAATAAAAGTCAATTTTTGGAGTTTTCCAATTTCTTCGGGAACTTCTTTAAGATCGTTGTCTTCGAGAAAAAGTCGTTCCAAATTTTTGCATTCGAAAACGAATGGTGGAATTTCGGTAAGCTGAAGCCCCTGGAGAACAAGAACCTGAATTCGTTCGAACTCATTATCGGAATCTCCAAAAAGTTTGAGCTCTGTTTGGAAATTTATAAATTGCTCTAGCGATATAAATTCTTTAACTAATTTATTTTCTGGGCCAATGGCTCTAACGTTGGCTGTTGGCCAACAGCCAACTGGGCAAACCTTCTGTAAAGCAGAGCTCTCGAGTCGCCCTGTGGATTCCACGGTTCGGACCCTTTCCCTGAACTCTAGATTTTTTTTATATTCATCCCGAAACCATATTCTATGTTGCGGGTGTTTCAAAGTAACCTTTCCGAAGTTGTCTGGTTGTGGAACCGGTGGCTCATCTAAAAATAAGTTTTCATCGAATTCTCTGAAGAACCGCCTCCGCCACTTGTGAAGTTCTTTCGGAATATACTCAATTGGGTTGCCAAAGATCCTAAACGACACAAATTTCCAAAGTCGTTCAACTGGCGGTAAGAACGTTACGAGCTGGTTGTTCTCGAAAAACAGATCCCAAAGGTTTGAAAGTTCTCCAATTTCAGGTGGAAATATTGTTAGCTGGTTGTCAGAGAGACTCAACATCCTAAGTTTTGTGAGCTTTCCAATCTGTGATGGCACGCTGGCAAGTTGGTTATTCAAAAGGGACAGCCACAGAAGAGATCGAAGTTTTCCAATTTCCTTCGGAAGCGCTACAAGTTTGTTGTTCTTAAGATTCAAAAATTTAAGATTTGTAAGT
>JABIAA010000134.1 GCA_018656485.1 bacterium
AATCCAGGTGCCTGTGAATTTTCTAGAGAAGAAACTGAAATGGCCGGAAACGCCAACAAAGGGTTTGCCGCCTCAGAGATCCAAAAATCTATTGAAGATCACCTTGGAATTCCGGCACTTCTCGATCTGCCAAACAAAAAATGCTGCGATTCCAAAAAGGAATATAAAAAACTTTCAGACAAGCACATCAGCATTCTAGAGAAATCTCGGGCGATAAGACCAACGACTCCTTGGTTAGCAGACATTCTGATCATGATATCTGATGATATCTGTGTAAAGAGACAATCCTTTGAACCCCCAACAATCACAACTGCCGCTCAACCTAAAAAAGGAAAAAGAAAATGGAGAACATTAATGCGCAAAAGAACAAATAGACCAACAACACAAAAAATTTCTCGTAAAAAAAGATTTATTAAGGGATTAAAAGGTTTTGGAAATGGCGTAGCATATGTCGCTGCTGGCATATTGGACATGATGTGCCACCCATGTTTCTGGCACTAAAGCAATACAACAAAATTTAACAAGGAAAAAATTATGAAACGTTTAATCGCACTACTCGCAGTTGCAGCCATTGCAACCCCAGCCGCCGGATTAGACCAAACAACGCTTTTCAGATTTGATAGAAATGATACAAACCAAAACAACAAGACCGCAATTTTAACAGCAATAAACAATATCATCGACAATCCAAATTCGGATTCATTTTCCGAAGAGGAAATCAAATTCGCAAAAGAAAAAATTGATTTCGTCGACACACAAGAATCAATCGAGGAACACATCGGAATCCAAATTTTCAGTCAAAATCCTGACTATTTAAAACAACAACTAACGATGGTTAAAAACTTGATGACAGCTCTTGGCCAAAAAAATACCTGGCTAAAATTATTTTTAATTCACACACGTAATAAACTGTCGCAACAATTAGCTTTGCTAAGTACGAATCAATAAAAATACGACATCTAAAAAGAAAGAGCCCGGGAGAAATCTCGGGCTCTTTCTTTTTTCACCACTTTTTTCCACTGTGCTAAACTGTGGCCTGCACCCAAATTTTACTGGAGCAGACAATGATTATATCACTTTTGATTATTGGCGCAGGACCCGCAGGATTAACCGCAGCAATTTATGCTGGACGCGCTGGACTTGCACCAATCGTCGTTGAAGGAAAACTTCCTGGCGGACAAATCACAACAACAACAAAAATCGAAAACTGGCCGGGAGAACCGTCGGTCTACGGCTTTGACCTCATGAGGAAAGTTCGTGAACACGCAGACAAATGCGACGCAAAGCTCGAAACCGGCTTCGTCAAAAAAATAGATCTTTCATCGCGACCGTTCAAAGTTGAACTCGACTCTGGTAAAACCTTTGAGGCCAAATCAATCATCGTTGCCAGCGGAGCAAATCCAAGAAAGCTCGATTGCCCGGGTGAAGATGAATTTTGGGGCAAAGGTGTAAGCACATGCGCAACGTGCGACGCACCCTTCTACCGCAACAAAGAAGTTATTGTCGTTGGTGGTGGAAACACCGGCGTCACTGAGGCAGAGCACCTCGTTAAGCACGTAAAAAAAGTCTCACTTATACACCGCGGAGAAAAACTTAGCGCCACAGATCCGATCAAAGAAAAAGTTCTCGCCAATCCAAACATTACGGTTTTGTACAACAGCATTGTCAGTGAAATCATTGGAGAAAATGGAAAAGTCTCCGGGGTAAAAATAAAAAATTCCAGCACCAATGAAGAATCAAATTTGAATGTCGAAGGAGTTTTTGTCTCCATCGGCTACGATCCAAACACCTCGATTTTCAAAGGGCAGCTAGAACTTGGGCCACGTGGTCACATCGTGTTGAAAAACAAAGCTGAAACAAATGTGACAGGCGTGTTCGCCGCTGGCGATGTTGCCGAAGAAAAACATTGCCAAGCAATCGTTGCCGCAGGTGATGGATGTCGAGCCGCACTAGATGCAATCTCGTTTTTGGAACGTTCCGACGACTAAATCACTCCACGCATTTTGTCGAGTAGCACCATGCGTTGCGCAATTCGTTGGAACAATGGACCAGCAATTTGGGCAGCCGTCATCCAATGCTCAACTTTTTTCGCTTCTTTGATGAAGGTCACAACAACGCGAGAGTATTCGCCCTGCTCGATCGCACCAGAGAAAGAAAAGACGTGATCGTTTTTTGAATAACGTTTGTTGCGAAGACAACGCGCAGTTCCCGTTTTTCCAAAAACTTTAAATCCATCAATTGGATATCGTTTTCCAATTCCCTCAAGAATCTCTTTTGTCTGAGCAACTGCTTTTTCGCTGTAGAGGCGCTCTCCTCGGTTTTCGTATACCCAGTCGTCAAGCATCAGCCTCGGCTCCACGGAATGTCCACCGTTGGCGATAATGCACGTCGCCTTCCCAAGTTGTAGAAGCGTTGATGAAAGTTCATAGCCATACGACATAACAAGTGGTGATGACCGCGACCACTTCTTTGATGCATTTAAAAAACCAGTTCGTTCGCCAGGAAAATTTAGACCCGTCTTTTTTCCAAACCCAAGTTTATCGAAATGATCGTAAAGCTTGGCCCCAAGCTTGAGAGCTGTTTTTGCTACGCCAACGTTGCTGGATCGACGAATGACATCGCGGAACGGTAACACCCCCAACGGGCGCCAGTTTTCAATCCTAGTTTTATTTACAACCGCACTTGCGCCACCACAGTCAATGACCGTCTCCGGATCAACGACGCCTTCCTCGAGTGCCGCAAGTGCGGTAAACATTTTTATAACCGATCCAAATTCAAAGCTGTCGTGAACGACTTGGCTCTTCGTCGACTTGGGCGGCT
>JABIAA010000135.1 GCA_018656485.1 bacterium
AAGCCGATAACAAATGATGCAGCAACAATCAAGGCCACAGCCCCACCAACGTAGATCATTGGCTTTCTGGGGCATGAGAAATGAGACCGACTTTTTCGATCACGTGCAATGACATTCATAATCAAAATCAACAATCGTCGCTCAATGCTGAAGTGAACGCGTCGCGCCTCACACTGGGTATGCCTTTCCAGTTGCCGAAAGTCACGTCTTAAATCTCTTGCTCGTTCTTTTTCATCTTCGCCGTGAGACTCACGAACCAAATGATTGAGCCCCTTTGCAACAGAAGTCAGATATTCGAAAATCTCGTACCCCAAGACACCCATCTTTTTTTCAACCGCACTTGAACGACATTGGATTGCGCCAATGAAATCATCGAACAAGTCCGGTGCGCTCTGACGAATCTCTCGAAGTATCGCGAAAGTATCCCGCATTAACTTAGCGTCATCGGCTTTAGCGCTTTCTGCGTCATGGGAAGCAAAGTATTCATCGGACAATACATCAAAAAAATCACACCATAAATTTTCATTTACATCTTCTGCCACTGCTCGATCTAGCTCTGACCTGATTGAGCCAACGGCTGAAGATCTTGCACTGTGCCCAAACCGAGCTTCTAAATTTGCATGCAACATTTTCAGGGCTGCAAGCACCGGATCATCCGGTGGCGACTTCTGCGCTTGCTCATGTTCTTGATTTTGCTCTTGCGACTTGTCTCGACGCATTTTCTTGAGAATGTTTCCGGAATAAGCTGGAGCCATCAAGAGAAACAAACCGGAGGCAATAATTTTAGTCCGCAGAAACATCCGCCACCCCAACTTCGAAGCACAATCCCAAAGGTTGGCGATCAGTGTACACCCGAGTCCTGGATGGGCAAAGCCAAATTTAAAATTTTTAAATCGACATAAAACCCGAAAGCCCAAATGATGCTTCCATGGTTTATGAAAGCGTAGAGTTCGGCATAGTTGAATTTAAAAGTTGGGGAAAAATGGGACCCCCGATCTCAATGTCTGGCAACATCAATCCTGTTGCAAAATTGCTTTCTTCACGTTGTCCTTATTTTTGCAACGCATTGCATTTACAATCTAATTTTTAGTCTCTGCAACCAGAATTCGAAAGCGCAATGATGTCCAGATTAAACACAAAATAAATATTAGAGGGGGGACATCAACAAACACATTCCCATTACATATAAGCCTTGAACATAACCATCACGAACACCATCTCTCACGTCTAAGCAACCACGAGAAAACAAAGAGTGCCCCTCTACCGCACTATCAAGCACTAGCTTCACGGACTTTGAGATCTCCTCTAGTGCAGAATTTGTACCCTCACTATCTCTCATAATTTCACGCAAAGAAACTAGATCTAACTTTACGCGACCAAATTTATGCCAACCATCGCGCCCCAACTTATAATCACATTCAACAAGGTTAAGTAAATCACCACGAGTGATAGAAGAAGTATTTAATCTACTTATTATGCTTGACCGAAGGTTTTTATAGAAACTCTCCATCTCAATTTCTGACTTATTAATGGAAGAGAAACAAAATGACCCACAATAAAAAACAACAGGGATCAAGACAAAATACATTGCCAAGAAACATGTAACATTTGCAACCCCAAAATTTTTCACACAGAGTGCAAGCCAAATTGCCAACATCGTTGCGTGCAAACAGATGTCTGTAGTCCCAAATTTTCTGTAATCTTCGTACCGACAAAGACCTGTCAAATTACTAACTTGACTCAAGAGTTTCTCACCGGCATCTCCGGCCCCCTCAATCACATTAAAAAACGTCTGTATCCAGTTTTCATCAAGCACCGAATATCTATCTACAAGCTCAACGAAATCACGAGCAAAACAATCAACAGACTCCCCACCTCTGGAAATAAATCTATCAACCATACTGGTAACCTCATCTTCAAAATTAACAATCTGTTTTTGCTTTGAAGATGCCAGACCAGATGATAAATTTGTACACAACAAAAATGCTAAACTCGCTAAAATTATTTTCTTCACGCTATATTTCCTTTTTTGTAATGCATTGTATTTCAGGATTAATTTTTTAATATATTGAACAAACGTCCTAGGCTGTCATAATGCCAAATAACGTCAAGATGAAACCGAAAGTCTCTCTCTACGGATCTGCTCTTTTATACAAAAAATGGCAGTCAGGTAAATTGCTAAAGCATGCTTGAGAATTGAATCTTCCACGTCAAGGCGACATCGAGACAACAAAGAGTCTCCCTCAACCACACTATCAAAAACTAATTCCACACAGCCTGAGAACAACTTAAGCACAGATTCCGCATCGTCACGATCTCTCATAATTTCGCGCAAAGCAATAAGATCCAACTTTTCTCGACCAAACTTGCGCCAAATATCCCGCCCGACATCATAATCATGCTTAACTAATGTAAGCAAATGATGTGCTTCAATTTTTGGCCGAGCTACAGCGCCCTCTTCTTCGGACAGGCCAGAATGTTCAGAAAGACTTTCTCGTTTCAATTTCAAATTTTTCAAAATTCGATGCCTACTTATGTCTTCATTGTCACAACAAAGTGATATGCAATACCGTAAAACAAAAACAGCTGCAATCGGTAGCGACCAAAAACATGTCGTTTCTTTCAGCCCAAGCTCGAATGAAGTCACTATAAACCAAAATGCCAATATCCCAACTAAAATAAGAGTTTTTTTTGTCTCAACCCGCCTACGATCACAATCTCGACCAAGACTTGTTAGCTCACTAACTTCTTTCAAAAACTCTTCGCCGCCAACGCCGGCCTGCTCCACGACATCAAAAAGGTTATGTATCCACCCGTGCCAGCGTCCATCTTTACTTACAAGCTCAACAAATTCACGAACAAAAAGATTTGCGGATTCCCCTTTTCTCGCAACAAATCTATCCACGATGCCGGCAATCTTATCTTTAAGTTCATCATTCCGATCATTCTCTCCATCCGCAGATAAATTTACACACAATAAAAATGCCACGCCCGCTAAAATTATTTTCTTCATGTTACCCTCATCATTCGTTGTTATTATTTTTACGACATTCCCGCAAGTTGCTTCGCCTTTTTGCTCATAGCACTACGATTCTCAGCTGCAATTTGGAAATTCTTTTTGACGGTCCTATTCTCACGCATACGAGTCCAATAGTAACCGTCAGGACAATCGCTGAACGCATCAGTCAAAACGGTCATCAAAAAATCTACTAACCCCTCTGTGCGCAATTTTTGTCGAAGCTCGCAAGTAATATCGTCATCAACGAACTTCGCCGACCGAAACCACGACTGTTTCATGCAACCCTCCGACGGTTCAATTCGGAACGCTCTCCTGATGTATTCCAAAATAATGGATCCCAATTTTTCTTGCGCATAGACATCGCGACCGCCTGCGTCAGGCTCTTTGCGATCTGCCATTTCATGGCACACGGATAAAAATTTTCCTGAAAACTCTGTAAGTTGCTCACACAAAATTCTGCAAAATTTAAATCGCATTCCCCATGGAACCACAGCTCCACACTCACACGAAGAAAAAAGTTCTTCGATCGCCAAAAGAACCGAAAAAATCTCATTTCGCGAAGTTAACTCTGGAAAAATCTGTTCTGAAAAAAAACCCTCATCTTTTGTTGCAATGTCTCGAAGCCTGCCCAGCCGAGTCTCCCAGACCGCCAGCTTTTGTGATCCAGCAATCATCAAAAATCTATCTAATTTTTCATTGCAATCTTCCTGCGACATCGTCCCCTCACGAATCCCCTTAGCAAGCTCTTCAAGCGCCCCTCGAGAATCTTTGTGCGCCCAAAAATCCACGGTGGCATTTACACATAACGAGCTTGCAAACAATGTTGCTACAAAAAATTTCTTCACGATCTTCTCCAAATCCTAAGTATTTTTATGACCAATTTTTTTCACAGACCCTCTGGGCAAGTAATGATTGGATCACACCGACCACGTTCGAATGAAAATAATTAAAACTGTTGGACCACGCAAATTTAATAAGTCTGCGGAGAACGCGCCTCGTAGACACCTCCTGGCAATGATGATTTTATTGCATGTTTCATTTCACAAACTTCTTTCCACTCATCATCGTCATACGCAAAATTCGCACTCGAAGCCGGCAATGACCCAAGCGCTTTGAACAGATCATGCATAACATCTGAATCAAGATGGCAAAAAACATCTACGAAAAACATCGGATTGTCGTGCCGAATAGATTTTAACGCCCCCTTGCATTCAACAAAAATGGCAATTGTTTCCAGCGCACACCCAACACAGCACTTCCCATTCTTACACGAACACATTCCACTCTTCGGCAACAATGCGAGAATGTCTTCGGCAAATTTACTTGGGGAAAGAATTGTTAATTCGCCGCCTTTATTTTCACCACGAAAAGAAAATTGTTCAAACTGTTCTACCAGCTCTGCAACAACAATTCCTTTATTGAATTCCGCACCATTGCGACAAAACTGCACACCTTCAAGAAGTCCCGAATTTGCAGAAGCAAAAACAAAAATTCCAGCGATAGCAATCAAAACTTTTTTCAACATAATAATCTCCAAAAAATTTATAGGTTAGGACAAATCGAATAATCAAACTTCATAGTAAAGGCTTTATAAACTGTTACAATGGCCGCGACCACCAATGCTCTAGATATCCTTGTTGCAATCTGTTCATTCAAATTTCTTCGACTTCCAGCGGGCTTCGATGTTTTAAAAATTTCAGCCATGATGTGTTCTTGCACGCCAAGTTCAAAAAGATTTATTCCGGCCATCATATCACCAATCCAATTTTTCCCACGACAGCTCAAGCAATCGATAACAAACACAGCCTCCCCAGTTAACCTCTCAATGTCACGCCTGACCTCTCCAATTTCAGTTGTGTGCGCATTGAACTTTGTTATCCCCTCCGCAGAGGTGTTTGTCTTCATTAAAGCAACTTTTTCTTTAAGCGCCTTGCCAAGATTAATGACTACTTTTTTTAGATCTTTACCGTCAGACAAACGCCACCACTCTTTCCCGAGATGTGGTATCACCAAACTCCACATCAAAACAAGCGCCATATTGAAAATCGGCATAAATCGAATCAACAAAGTCGATATGCCCATCGTATCACCACAGAATGAGGTTGCATTTGTTATGCAATACCAATGTGCAAAAACAATACCAACTAACATCAACTCGAGCCCAACAACCATCCCCCAACTGTCATACCGCCTGTCGAGAATAAAGTATTTTGAGAATTCTTCGGAACGCTCGTTGAAGCATTGAAACATTTTTAGAAGCTCTGCCCCGGAATCACTTGCGTCACATTTTTCAAAATACACACGAACAAAACTTAAAAAATTTTTCTTATCCACATCTCTCGGCTCAAGCCCAAACTCCGCGCGATTCCCGACAATCCGAATCATCTCTTGAAGTTCCTGCGGCAAGCTTTTGTAGACCGAAAGCCCCCTCGTCACGCCTAAAATTGCCTCTTCGATCATTTTGTCTTGCGGCCCGTCGCACGTCGCCATCTCTGAAGCACTGGATCTTTTTGCCAACGCACCTGAACTAAGCATGCATTCGAGTTGCGGACACAAACTTAGTGCCAGTGCAGCGGCCACAGTAATATTTAAAAGTTTCATTTAAACACCTTGCTAATTTTCCAACGGACAAACTACATCGCCAGGCCAAGATTTATATCGGATAACGCCATCCAAAAGTGATACCAAGCCAAACCAATAAACAACCTTCCCAACTTCGCCTGGAACAGATGGATAACTATTTTCTCGTCCGCCAGAGATCTTAGTAAATTTATAGACGACACGCATAACAGCATCCCGCGCCTCTTGGTCGAGGGATTCAACCGTAGAAACTAACTCGCGAATCCAATCTATTCTAGAGCAGCTCATACGACCCACAACAAGTGCAAGCTCCTCAACTGCAAGGCGAACTTTCCGCTCAGAAAAATGATTTTCACAGCGAACTAATTCGCAAATGTTATTGATCACTTCACTAAGACTTTTTTTGCTCATACGATCTTCATAGCCTGTAACATCCATACAGCGAACGAAATATCCGGCAATCAAAGAGAAGAATGATATCGCAAAAAGATGATATGCACTATGAAAATAAGTTTCATTGGGGTTAACCAAACATGCGTCAATAACGATAACAGCCAAAACAGAAATCACAATCGCAAAGCATTTCATTAGCAAAGCATGCTTACACTTTCCACGCTTATTTTCCAGAATAAAACATCTTGAAAAATCCGCAGGATGCTCCTTAAATCGCTGAAGCATTTCGAAAAGTTCTTGCCCCCCATTGATCACATCACATTTTTCAAGATGCTTACAAATCAAATTAATAACGCAATCCACATCTTGTTTTGTCGGCCGCATCTCTGACTTTGCACGATCCCAAACAATTTGGATTGCTTTATCAAGTTCCGGAGTTGGTCGCATTACCGCAAGCCGACCATCCGTTTGCATACCTGTTTCAGCGGAACAATTACCATCCAGCACGACTTCTTGCCCACCAGGTTTGCTCGTGTGGCGCATCATGCATTCGAGTTGCGAACACAAAGTTAGTGACAGTGTAACGGCCACAGTAAAATTAAAGCGTTTCATTCAAGCCCTTTACAAAAAAATCACAAACTTTCTATGCCCAAACCAATGGGCGCCCCAAGTTTATACCCCAGATTCCTACGCCCAAACCAATGGGCTCCCCAAGTTCATACTCCAGATTCCTACGCCCAAAAGCCTTGCTCTGTCCACTCCATTGGGTTTATTGGTTGATTGTTTACTAGCAACGCCCAGTGCAAATGATAGCCAGCAGCGTATCCGGTTTTGCCGAGCTTGCCGACGGGGTTTCCCTTTTTAACCATCTGCCCAACTTCAATGTCAGCAAAACTATCGAGGTGAAAATACTCAGTGAACACCCCAAGACCATGATCAATAACAACGGTATTCCCGCTAAGCAAAAATCTATCTTTGATAATAACTTTGCCGCTTTGGGAAGCCCACACAACCGATTTTGGGGAGTTTACAATGTCGACCGCTTTGTGCAAGTACTTGCCACGCTCTGGAGAAACTCGTCGCTCTCCGTACGGGGTTGAAAGTCTTTTCACAACAGTTGGAAGCTCAAATTTTCCTGACCACAATTTTTCCTTTGGAGAATCTTGTAGCCATTTCTCAAGCGCATTAGAAAGAACCGAATTGCTCACGCTGACATCGCGCTCATCTTCAAGCTTTTGTGGCGGCACATAGAAACCCATTTGGTTTGGAAATTCAACACCTTCAATGTTTACAGGCGAAGAAAGCTCAACTTTATTTCCTACTTTATCTACAACGTTCGCAGTCAACAAATGCGTCGCTGCTGACTCATCACAGTCAACGGGAACGAATGCCTCAAAGGTTGTTTCGTATGCGGTTGATTCTTGGCAACACGGATATTCCCTCGAAAGGAATTCAACGCTCGCACCAGCAATAGATTTGTTTGCATTTATTTTTACGTGAATAGTATTGCCCTGTTTTATTTCATATTCCGGTTTTTTAAATGATGCTTCGAACGGCTTGTTGTCCACGCTAAACCGGAACTTGCTGCGCGACTCGTTGGCATTGAAGCTTGCGTCAGTCAAAACCATTTCGCAAGTATGTTTTCCCTCGCCAAGTTCTTGTGTATCAACTTTTAAACATCGGCTGAAATTTTTGCTTTTGATTTTTGCTGGAAAACCAGGAGCCGCTTTGCCATCAATTTTTACGGACAAGGTGTCAATCTTGTAGCCACTGTTTCCTTCAACTGTAGCAACAATGTTTCCAGCGTAAAAACCTTTTTCTTCCAGGCCAGCGCACTTAAAATTCGGCGGTACGGCATGCGTAAAAAATCTAAATCCGTAGAGCCCAGCACATGAAACACCAACAACACAAAAAATGCCCAAAGCTTTTTTGGATAATGCACTCAACATAACTTCCTCCCACTACTCCCAAAAAACCACACATCGAGAAGGATACTGCTTTTTACACGAAAATGAACCTCACATCCCTGATTTGTTCACATTTCCTCAGGCAAAACACCATAATTAAAATTGAAGAACGCGGGGGAGTCTTTGTAAAAAACAAACACATGGGAATGAATTATGACCAAAAAAATTTTAATCGCATTGTGCACACTTTCACTTTTTCAAAACACAAGCACCGAACCGCCGACTAAAACGGTTCGATTCGCAAATCCAATCGCAATGGCAATCCCTGAAAAAGCTCTAGCCCCGCAGGTCACAACAAAACAAATTGACTCGGCAATAAAAAGCTTCATAAGCGAAGTAACAAGTTGGTACGAAGCAACACAATCTGCCGTCGAAGGCGACATGGATAGCCTCAAAGAAAAATCAGAAATATCAAAAGCCATGGCAGGCCTTTGGAAATTTCATCCGGATAATCCAACAGACAGAAGTCCTGAGCTGACGTATGGGCCAAAAAAAAAGCAGGGGACAATCAACTTGCAAAACCTTAAACCATCTGTCTACGAAAGCATAAATGAAAGATACGAAGGCAACGTAAAACGATGGTTCACCGATGAGATTGCCAACTTTTATCGATGGCAAAATCGGATAAAAGAGCTGGGGGAAGAAGAAGCAGCAAAACAACTGAAGAATATCTACAACGCAATCGGCAAAGAACTCCCAAACCTCCTTTCTACGCGAAGCAAAATTCAAACGGGAAATCCGCTGACCATAGACGAAGCAACTCGCGCAGTAAGAATTGTGAATGAGACAATATTAAGAACCTCAATTCATAAGCAAGTAAAAATCTCAAGGAAAATAGTAGACCTCGTACTTGAAACGCTTGGACTTGATGGAAAACCAAAATCAGAACAGTCGGCAGAAAAACTCAGAAGACTTTTTCCAGCAAAAAATGGATTCCAGGACGGGGTAGAAATCGCAAAGCTAGAATTAAAAAAATACAAACTCGCAATCGAAGCAACCAAGTTTCAAAAAATTATAGAGGACATAGATATTAAAAAATCTGAAGCACCTGGATTACAAAACAAGGGAGAAATCACAAAGCGAAAATCTAAAAAAGACAAACTCGCAATCGAAGTAACCCGGCTTCAAAAAATTATAAAGGAGATAGATTTTAAAGAATCTGAAGCGCAAGGAGTCTGGAAACAAATCATAGAATTTACGGCAGAAAATCCTGCCGAAAAATCAAGCGACTTTCACAAAGCAATTGATTCCGCAAGGCGCGCGGAGGCGGCACTTTTTATGCACAATAGACTTTTGCTTGGGAGGTCAGCGGCCGGACAAAAATCTCCAATCGAACTCATCAAGACAGGCACACAAGAAGGAATGGTCGAAATGCAGACGGATGCCATCGAGTATTTAAAATCGTGGAGAAGAGAGGCCAAGAAGGCAAAAGAATTTATGAATTCCTACCGCATACAGCTTGCAAAAATTGAAGCTGAAGAAGCAGAAGCGAAAAAGGCAAGAGCGAAAAA
>JABIAA010000014.1 GCA_018656485.1 bacterium
ACTACCGGAGCTGCGATTGCTGCAACTGTGAGTAATGTTATTAAACGTTTCATAATTTTTTCTACCTCGAACCACAACTTTAATGTCTCATGCGACTATGAATTAATTTTGACATGCAGCACTGGATCGTGCGAAAGGGTGCGAAGGAAGGTGCAAAAAGATAGAAGTTTTTAAGATTTTTTGGAGCTGTGAGGGAATTTGCTAAAAAAAGCGGAAAAAAGAAAGAGCCCGAGATTTCTCTCGAGCCCTTGTGTTATGTCGATAAGTTGAGTTTTTTAGTAGTGATATCTCCGCCATGGCCTCCAGTCTCCACCCCATGGTCGACTGTGGTACCAGCGGCGACGGAGGCGCCTTGGACGACCCCAGAACCAGCCCATAGGACGCTCGCGATATTCGCGAACGATAACGACATCTTCTGCTTCGAGGACTTCTTCTCGTGGTCGGAAGGCGTCGAGGATTGATCCGAAGATTCCTCTGGCGACGCGTTCCCCCGAATCACTGCGATGGTGTTTGTGTCTCGCTGACAACGTCACGCTGGTTCCTATGCCAAGCACAACGAGTGCTGCGGCGACTACAAAAACTTTTTTCATTAAAACCTCCCTTGATTTTTATGAAGGTGAATTAGCCCATAATTTTCGAGCCTGACAGTGAGGAGAGCAGATACTTGATGTCTTCGTCGTCAAAGCAGATTCCAAATCCAATGAACGGTGTTGATTCTTCTTTGCTTACGAGATCATCAAATCCGAAAACACTGTAGAGATGTCGTTCGATTGTTATTTTGTTTATCCAGCGGATGTGTGCTTTGGTGTCATTGAGTTTGTTGTAGCCGGTGAAATCAAAAGCTTCAAAGCTTGTGGTCCAGCTAAATTTGTCTGACTTGAACGGTAACTCGTAGTCGACAGCACCACCGACGGTGTTGTCAAAAAGTCCGACACGGAATGTGAACTGCCGAAACTTTTTACCAAACTGGAAGCCGATGAGGAATTTGTCTTTGCGTTGGATAACTTCTTCAAGTTCAGCGGCAAACTGTGATGCTGACCGTCGGTCCATTGATTGAGAGTCAGCCGTCGTTGCATCTACGTGATCTATGAATTGTGTATTTGGGTCGATCAGATTTCCTGCAGCGTCTCGGCGTCTGTAGTGGAAAGTGTTTCTTTCAAATCTTCCGTCGCTGTCGCTGATGATCTGCAAATTGTAAAAATAATCGGAGTGTGGGCTGATTCTTACATCCATGCAGCCACGGCTTTTGCCGATCCCGAAAAGTCTTTCTGTGTGCATGTCGAGATGAATCGCCATTCGTTTTGCTGCACCGACGTAATCTTTAATTCCGCGTACTGTTTTTTTGATGTCGCCGTAGAGATCGTCTTCGTTGATTATTTTTCCAAGAAGCCCCTCACCTCGGTTAACTTTGTCGATAACTTCGTCGGCTCCAGTGAAGGCGTCTTTTGCTTTGTCGGCTGCACCTCCAACACTTTCGATTGTTGATTTGGCGCTATCGCTGGCTTCTTTGATGTTGACCACTGTTTCACGGATTGGTTCCTCGTTCACCTCACCAGTTCTTTTGAGACGCCCCGAAAAGTCAGAGATGTCGTCAGAAGCCTTGTGAACATTTTTTAGCGTATCCTTCATGTTCGATTCACCTTCTTGGGTGACGAACACGTTCTTGAGCGAGCAGGTTACATCGTTGATGTTGTCGCTGATGCTTTTGAATTGATCAAGCAAATCGCTGACGGATGTTGGAGCTTTTCCTGGCATTGCGATTATGCTTCCTTGAGGAAGGTATCCAGTGACTGGATCCCCCGGATCGATGTCGACATTTTTTACGCCGAGCAATCCCTCTTGTGTGATTCGTGCGTATGAGTTTTTTGCAAGGCGATGTTGTTTGTGAACGCGGAGTTCGATCTCAGCCTTTCCGCCGTCGAGTAGTTCGATTGACTCGACCCAACCAACTTGTACCCCTGCGATTTTTACTGGAGATCTAGCCTCTAGTCCTCCGGTATCTTCGAAATAGACTTTGTATGTGGCGAATGAGGTCTTGTCGAATCTGATGCCCCCAATATGGAAGCTTAGGTAGAAGAAGATCCCGATCGCCAGGATTACAAAAAGTCCAACGCGTCTTTCTGTTTCCACTGCTCAGTTCCCATCGTTTTCGCGCAACTCAAATCCAATAGAGCCGCACGATTTTGAATGCACTTACATTCTCGTTGGACGCCGCAGCTTTTTCGTCTTTTTCTTTCTTATTTTGTTTAGCTTGCTGTGGGTTTTTGACGAGGATTGCTAGCAGTCTTTGCTCGACGCCATTGAATCGTCCCAAAGATAGCACAGAATAGACCTGCGGCTCAATTTCTCGGGAGAACGATTCTTTGAGTTGCTCTAGTGATGGGGTTTTTTTATCGAAAAGCGGAATGAAAGATTCCCAGTGCGAGAGCCAATCTTGTGCCCAATCGGTTTTAATTTGCATGGAAAGTTGCTTGGTGGATTCCTTAAGCCGCTCGTTGTTTCCACCTCGCGGTCGCTTGAGCTCGAGCAGGGCGCACATGCTGTCAGATAAAAACAGCGGGTGGATCGTCGGCTTTGTGTTCCACAGTGTGAAGATGTCGGAAAGGAATAGCGGGCGTTTTCCGTCTTCGAAGCGTCGGTTTTTGCGAGGTGGCTCAGGAGGCTCGTAGAAAACTTTTATTTTTTGATCAACGTCTAGTTGCGATAAATCATTCAAAAACTTTTTTCTTTTTTTCAAAGCGGTGCCAACCAGCTTGTCGAGTGAGGTTCGCAACTCAGGGAGCTGATATTTTTCGAGGATTTCTTTGTGCGGGCTTTTGAACTCTCCCTTTTTAAAATCAAAGATCAAGTTGGGGTTTAACTTTCCCTCCTCGCACGAGATACAAATTTTTAGCTCGGAGTCGAAACGGTCAATTTTTGAGTTGAGCTCGAAGGTTTGCCAGCGGTTGATTGAGGAGAAGGTCTTCTCAAAGAAAATTTGTCGTGCGTCATCCTCGGTCTTCGCTCGAGGGGCAAGCTGTGCCATCGCTACCTGGATTCCGCCGAGTGCCAAAATCTGTGCGTGTTCTCTCGCGATGAGCCGCTTCAGCATCATGGCGTTGGCAGTAACGCTTTTTGTTAGTTGTTCCGCGAGAAATGCTGCGAGTGACAAAAATACGAGCGCGAGGACAAGTATTGATCCTTTTTTATGCACCTGGACCTCCGTCATTTTTTGTTTCGTCTTTGGGGTTTTTATCTTTTTTGCCTGGTGCCACATTTCTTTGTTCGCCACCTTCGAATTCATGTTCTTCGACAAGGACGGGGATCGTTAGGAAATATTCGTCGTGATATTTTTTATCATTGCGCCAGAGGCTGAGTGTGACCTCGGCGTAGAGTGGGAGGTGCCGCTGCTTTTGTTCTTTCTTTTTTTTGTCGTCTGGTTTTGGGGTGGCGTCTTTGGAGTCTAGGGCTTGTGAGTCTGGGGCTTGTGAGTCTGGGGCTTGAGAGTCTGGGGCCTTCTTTTCCTCTGGCCAGGTGAATGTTCGCTTGTACTCTTTTTTTTCATCCTTGCTTGCTGTCGATTTTTCTTCTTTCTTTTCGTCATCTTCGGGCGGAAACACGAGTTCGATGTAAAGAGCACGAATGTCGTCGAGGATTTTGACGGTGTCTATTTTGTTGAAGGCAGCAACTTCAGGCTTGCTCAGCTCCGCGGTGTCCTTTGGTGTGATCAGTTTTTCGTTACGTAGGTTTTGTGTTTCGCGACGGAAAAGGGTGTACGAGATCGGTTCGCCGCGTTTGGCCTTTTTTTTCTTTGGTTCGATTAGGTCGTAGCTGCAGCGGATGATTCGTGGGTTGTGATCTTTGTTTTGAACCAAGGACTCCGAGTGATCCCTTTTTCTTGCGAATGTGCCCATCGGGCTTGTGCTGAGCGGACTTGTGTTGACCATAGAAAGTTTTCTAAGGAGCGAGAACTTTTTCTTTTTGATTGTGGTGTCTCCATCTTCCGCAGTTTTACACAAGAAAAATATGATTGGCTTTTTCTTCTTTTCTTTTTTCTCGTTTGTCTGTTTCTTTTCGCCTTCTTTTTCTTCTGCCCCGGACGGCTTCTCGTCGAACAGTGGTGGTTTTATTGCGGTGCTTAGATCGCGTTCAAGTTGGTTAAAAAAGAATTCAACGCGCCTGGAGTTATTTGTCATTTCTGCGACTTGGTCGATCGATCGTCGGAGCTGTGAGATGGCGGTTGTAATTCCAAGAATGACGATTGAGCCAAATGTCATTGCCAGGAGGACTTCGATGAGTGTGAATCCTTTTTTGGCGCTCATGACGTTTCCTTTGGATCTGGTGGTGGCGTGGGGATGATGGCTGTCATTGATGAGTTTCGTTTTTGTCCGCGGAGTTTCCACGTCCCGGTGACTTTGAGGAACCGGAGCTGCTCAACGAAATCTTTGAGCGATGACTTTTTGCTGTCGATGGGATATGCGGAGGTTTCTAGCGACATGTCTAAATGTTCGAGTTGATCCTTCTCAACTTTTTCATTCTTTGGCGGAAGCAGCAATGCTTTTTGAAGCCGAGTTTTGATTTCCATAAGGTGGGTGAGCTCGTCATGCAGGTCGATGGCGCGGAAGGTGTGCGTGACTTGAATGCTGGCAAGCATTTTAATCGCGAGTCCGAGGACAACGACTGAGAGTAAAACTTCGAGAAGGCTAAAGCCTTTTGGAAAATTATTTTTTCTTAGCATTTGGTGGCTTCGCAAATCCGCGATGCATCTCAAAGATGCCGGCGAATTGGTTCATCAAAAAAGTTGCCCGACTTTCAATTATGTTGGTTTTTGGATTTTTGCGTGCGACATGTAGCATTGCACGATCCGCTAGCCCATTGCCGACAACGTAGCATGATCCGATATTTTTGTTGTTGGAAAATTGTTCCTCGTGGCCGATGTAGAAGTGTTCCACAGAAATACTTTTAGGTAGTGCGTACGATGTTTCAAAGTACGGGCTCTTCAATTGCTTGAATAAAACCTTGGATGGCTTTGCTGGGTTACTTTCTTCCTGTTCAACAACTGCAGCTTGTTCTTTTCTTCCGTGGACCGTGATGCGGTGCGTCTTGCCTGTGGCGATGGATTCTTGTTTTGCGATTGAGGCTAACACGTTGAACTCGCGCAAAACCGTATCCCAATTGTCCTTGTGGGAAGTTGAGACGGACACGCGAGTGATCATGGTGATCATCACTCCGATGATCACCATAACCAAAAGTATTTCTACGAGGGAAAATCCACCTGTGCGAAGTCGCAAGCTAGTATCCTACGTTTGGATTTCCTGGAGCCTCTTCGCTGTCTTTTCCGAGCGAGTATACTTCGTACGAGTCGTATTTTTTCTTATAGCGACTTGGAGGTGAATGGTACACGAAATCGTTGCCCCAAGGATCATCAGGAATCTCGATGTCTTCATAATATTTGTGACGCCATTTTTCTGCGGTAGATCCGCGAGGTCTGTTGATGAGTGCGTTCAAT
>JABIAA010000015.1 GCA_018656485.1 bacterium
CGTTTGAAGCGTATAGAGGGCACCGGGCCACTCCACCTTATCGCCATTGAGGAGATAGGCGCCTCTTCCGAAAGACTGGACCCAGCCGCTTTTCTTGTATTTTGTAAGGAGATTGTGGCTGAATCCCTGCGTGTTCAAGTAGGACGCGGTAGCGGGTGTCCCTCTTGGCCAGTGACTGACGAGGCGGTTTATTTTTGATTTTGCTTCATTATGCATACGCACTAAATAACTATATTTCCAAGCTAAAGTCAAGAGATAGTTTATATATATTGCCGTTTCATAGCTCAGGGTCATCAAATGAGCGTAGTTTTTAAACCATGACGGCACTCGGGTGTTCCTCTACAAACTAAGAAATGATCACCCTTATCTCCTGACCCTTAACACGCATCATTTCACACCCCGTATTGTAGAACGCCGAACCCGTTTTGAGGTGCTCGATTAGATCCAATACCCGTGAATGAATTTGGCTCACTATAGTAAAATGGTTGATATCCTCAGATAATTGCCGAAATTCAAAGAAATTCTATGGAAAAGAAGTATAAACGGAGGAAATGAACACAATCTGCTGATTCCGGAGCCTAAACGCGCTATATGGCGCGGGACATTTTCTTCATGCTCGATTACTCTCTAATGGGGTCACCTAATGACCATTCAATCAGAAAATTGAGATGAGGGTATTGCCATGAAAAAAAACCGCCGTAGAAGCTTTTTCCGAAATTGGAAATGGTTTTGTGCTTGCGCCTTTCGAGCCAATTATTCAGCCAATCATTGATGATGTTCTCAGGGAGTACAAAAAAGCTAAATACAGAAAAGGCACGATTTTGACACCGTGCATTTTAGTTTGGCTGTGTTTCGCGTTGGCTTTGCGCCGGGATTCAAATTATAATAAAACGCTGAACTGGTTATTTGCCGGATTTCGTTGGAAGTCTTTGGACTTTTGCAAGAAAATCGTTACCGATGGTGCAATTAGTCATGCTCGAAAAAAAATGGGGGTTGATGTTTTTCGTACAATTTTCCACAGATTTTCTTCAGTTTTCAAAGACGTTCCCTCCGATTTCCACGGACTGATAACTGTTATGTTTGATGGTACATCTATGACGATGCCGGATACTGAAAGCAATCGGAAAAAATTTGGAAAACACAAATCGGGAAGGGGCTATGGTGCATTCCCTCAAGTCCGAGCTGTTGCGCTAATGGCTCTATGCGCTCGTCGTATTATCGATATCGCATATGCACCCTATAAAGGCAAAAAGACCGGCGAAAGAACTCTAATGTTTGAAATCTTAAAAAGATGTTCAAAAAAGAGTTGTTTATTCCTTTTCGACGCAGGATTTTACTCGTTTGATTTGGCCAACTATATGTACGAAAATGGGACTCAATATATCTTGAAAATTGCGTCATCAGTCAAACTAAAAGCAATTTCGGGATCTCAAATGGCAGATGGCAGTTACCTGAGCGAAATTATGGGAAAAGTTGTGGTATCGGTCAATCCGGATAGTGGCCGCAAACGTTGGAAAAAAGTAAAAATAGTCGTTCGCGTAATTCATTTTCAAATTCCAGGCTTCCGATCTGTTCGTTTAATTACAAGTCTGTTGGATCCAACTATCACTGCACAAGAGATTATTGCCCATTACCACAAACGTTGGGACATAGAAATTGCATTCGACGAAATCAAGACTCATCAATGTGCCACCCTTAAGGGACATATGCCGACCATTCTTCGCAGTAAACGTAGTGATTTAGTAGAGCAGGAGTTGTATTGTATATTGACCGCATACAATATGATTCGCTCTTTGATCAAAGAATCAACCGATACGGAAGGCGGTGATCCGTTGTCGATCAGTTTCTTGGAAACGGTAGATATAATCATAGAATGCGCGGTGGTCATGAGTATATCAGCAGAAAAAAGAAAGAAAAAGGAGCGGCTCTTTTTGCTTCAAATGATTGCAAATTCAAAAATTGATAGACCGCGGAGACCGAGACGTAATCCAAGAGCTGTAAAAGTAAAAATGTCAAACTTCAAACGAAAGCGCAGTACCGACAAATCAGAATGTACGAATTTCATGCAGGATGTTGAAATCCTATACCAGGAGGCAGCATGAATGGCATTCATTCACGGGTATTGGACCTTGGTCCGCCTAAAAAGGCCCCTCAGTTCAGAATGAGGAGGTTCCAAAAGATCTTTGCCAATATCGGCAAGAAA
>JABIAA010000136.1 GCA_018656485.1 bacterium
GGCGATCAACCTATCGCGATTAAATTCTACACATCGTTGCGGGGTTTTCGAACTCGGCATCAGCCACAAAGGCGACATGGACGAACTTGTAGATCTTGTGCGCCCAACAGTTGCAGTTCTTACATGCGTAACCAATGCACACAACGAGTGGCTTGGTTCGCTTCAGGAAATCGTACACGAAAAAAGTAAGGTGTTTCGGCATGTACCCTCTGATGGTGCGCGAATCATCAATGGTGATCAACCGGAACTTAAAAATCTTAAGACAAAAAATACCATTACTTTTGGTTTCTCCAAGGGGTGCGATGTTACCGCAACAGAAATAAAAAAGTGTGTCGATGAAAATAACGAACCGGTTACCACTGGCGTTTTCCGTGTACACGGAAATTATGTTCCGTTAAAACTTCGCGGGCATCACGACGGGGTCTTGCTAAATTCTCTTGCAGCTGCGGCAACCGCAAATTATTTAGGGTGTTCAAATAATGACATTGTTGCAGGACTTTGGGATTTTAAAACCGTTCAAGGTCGTGGCGCTGTCAAAAAAATTGCCGACGGCTTGGGGTTTGTCATTGACGACTGCTACAACGCGCATGCCCTCAGTGTTTGCGCTGCGCTGCGTTCACTTGATTCAATTCCAGGAAAAAGAAAGATTGCGGTTCTTGGCGATCTTTATGAGCAAGGTTACAGAACCTACGAAGCGCATCATGAAGTTGCACAGTGTTTAGGTTCCACGAAATCGATTAGTCATGTGATAATTTTAGGCGATGCGATGACCGAGGCCGCGCGTAAATTTTCTTGCGGTACAAAAATTTTTTCTGTTGCATCCTGGCAAGAGGCATTGCAGAGAACTAAAGCATTATTGGTTTCCGACTCCCGCGTTTTACTTAAGGCTTCCGGGCGCTTGGGCTTGACAAATATTGTTAACGCGTTAATCGAAAAATAAAAGTAGATGTGTTGCTTCAGGTGTACTTCGTAGAATACCATATACTTTAATAGTTAGGGGGCGACTAGGGGGAGGAGCCATGGAGAGGTTTCGAAAAATAAAGGGAGAGCTTTTACGCGAAGATCATGCGCTTATTGGGCGACTTTTAGGTCTTCCGCATAGAGTTTTGAAACACCATCATCTTGATGGGCTTGCACAAGTTGTGCTTCACGATCTTGCACACAAAAATAGTTTTAATCTTTCGAAGGCAACGTACTTCGTCGACAATCCAGATTTTGATCACGTTGCTGGCGTTGCAGGATTTCATCGCGATGAAAGTCCGGACGTAGATGATGTGTGGGAAGATCCAGAAACATTCGTTAAGACAATGGAAAAGTCAGATTACCACACGAATGTAAAAAAGGTTCTCAAGAACAGTTTGAAAAAACGTGACGTCGATTTGAGCGATCACGACGAGGTCCATCAACTTGGTCGTGACCTTGGGATGAAAAATCCACAAGCGCTTTCTTGGGAAATGAAACACGGTAATCACGGGGTTCTTGTTTTTGAAACCGACGATGATAAAGAGATGTCGTCGTGGCAGACGGGGCTTTTACACAGCTTTGTGGCACTTTTAGGGATGTGTGCCATCTAGGTTGTTTTTAACAACGTGATTTTTAGTGAAGCTTCAGTTGTGCTAAAACGCGCGACGAGTTTTTTGCACGCCGATTTTTCTCCGTAGCCACTTGAGTGCCACGCGTCTTCACACGTGATTTTAAAATTTGCTTTTAGAGCGAACGTATTTTTTTTATGAGTGAGCTCCGCAGAATTTTCAGATGTTTTTATTGTCACGTCTGGATGAAAAATTAGCTGCCACTGAAAATTTTGTGGATTACTTGAGCGCGCGGTGTCTTCGATTTCAAAAGTGTTTTTGTTGGCAATGACTGTCCTGGCTAATTTTATTCCGTGCTCTCGGTAAAACGATTGCATGCTCAAAATTTTTATTGTCTCTAAATTTTGTTCCACAATTATTTTTGGATCGATCGATTGTGTTGGAAGTGTAAAAAGTTCACTTGATGAAAGTTGTGCAGTTTCAATTTCTGGAACAAAAAATGTTGAGTGTGCTTCCGCGGAGCGAAAATAATTTCTTGCAGTTCTGTTGGAAGTGTAGGCGTAACTTCCCGGGTCAACAATGAGTGGCGTATCCCCCCAGGAAAATGTTATTCCTAGGGCGTCTTGGTGCTTATGCCCCGTCGGGCAATGATCTTTGTGTGAGGTGTGCCGCAGTGTTGCGTGCATGACATTATTTTTTATAACGCTTAATCCGAAGTCGGGATAAAATTTGTGCTGAAGTTTTGTAGATAAATTTTTTCCACGAAGTCCGAGCACAAGTTTTCCGCTGTCGTTATCTCCAATTTGTACGAGGTTTTCTGCCGTGTCTGTGCACGAGTTGAAGAATTCGATGGCGCGAGTAATTTTTCGTTTTACTTTTTCGGGAATGTTTTTTTCTTCACACGTTGCGAGAAAGTGAATCGCAAATTCTGTTATGAGGCGGTGGTACGCGGTTGAGCTTTCGTAGGAAGATCCGTCGTTTTGTAGTTGTTGGTCAAAGTGTCTGCAAATCTGTTTAAATGCTTTGTGTGTTTTTTTCTTGTGTTGTAAAAAATTGCACAGGTACCAGTAGCCAATCGAATCGGCAAGTAAATGGTTGTTTGGGCGGTCAGAGTTTTCCCAGTTGCTTTCGATGAAAACGAGATGGTCGTAAAGCAAACAAATAAAACTACACCAAAATTCTTTTGATATCACATGAGAATTTTTAAAACATTCGAACAACCAAATTAAATTGACTGCGCGAATTGCGACCTCCATGGTGCACATCCAGTTTGTGCCAGTCATGAAAGGGTTTTTGGCTATCCAAGATTCAATTGTTTTTGTGAATCCTCTTGCGATTTCGCACTTTGGATTTTTTCGATACTCGAGTGCTTCGGGAATAAGGTGCTGCAACCGTGACAGCTCCCACGGAAACTTTATTTCAAAGTTGTGTGTGTCGAAAACTTCGTTGCTTCCTGGCTTAACTTGTAGGTCGCGGTGAAACTTGCGCCGAAAGTTTTCTGGTATGTTTTTTTTTATTCGAAAATCGTAATGCCATCGGCATGATGATTCATGATCAACTCGTGCGCCAAGAATTTTAGCCATTTGGTTTGTCGGGGAGAGTTCCTTAAAAAACGTGTGTTTAAGGATGTGGCAGAGAAAATCCCTTCCCCGAAGTTCCGCGAGAAATATTTTAAATTGTCTGGGTACATTTATTTTTTTTGAAACTTTTTTCCATGTAGTTGCAGCGGTTCCCCGTTCAACTTTTCGTTTCCAAATTTTGTATGACACGAATTTGTTTGTGCGGTCTGATGCACGGTGTGCGAGGCCTTTGAGTCCAAGGTCGCGGACTCGTTTTGCGATTCTCCCCAAGTTCATAATTTATTCTTGCCGAAGAACTTGGGTGATATTTATGTTCTTCATTTTGCGAATTGGCAGCCAAACTGCGATGAGCCCAAGCAACATTGATGCAACAAATACAACTATCAAAACGGTTGGATTTATCGCAACTGGAAGGTGTTCTACAAAATAAACATCTGGCAGCGTTATGAGTTTGTAGTGATCAATAACGAAACCAATCAACGCGCCAATCAAAATTCCTAGTCCAGATCCAATCAAGCAAAGTGCGAGTCCAAGCAACAAGAAAGTTATCATTGTTTGTGGGGTGGATGCACCCATTGCACGAAGGATCGCGATGTCTCTTCGTTTCTGTTGGATTTGCATAAACAAAAGTGAAAGCATGTTCATACTCGCGACGAGAACAATTAATGCGATAACAAAAAACATTGCGTACTTTTCAAGTTTAAGTGATGCGACCAGAGCGGGATAAAGTTGTTTCCATGTGGAAACCGTGAGTCCTGGGAGTTGGTTGTTAATTTTTTTTGCGGCTTCAAGTTCAGGATCATAATTTATGAATGGAATTTTTTCTCTGAGCAGATGAATCAGTTGGTCTGCAAATTTTATTTTTGTAATCTCTGGCGGTGGTAAGTTTTCTTTGAAGTTGACTGCAACTGTGTCAACGCCGTCTTCTTGTTCGAAAAATTCATTGAAAAGTTCCAGCGAACAAAACGCTACGTTGCGATCGAATTCATCCAAGCCGATATCAAAAATTCCTGAGACTTTCGCCTCTTTTTTTTCGAGAGCTATTTTTTTGCCGGATTCGCGGGGCACGAAAAGTTCGAATTCATCGCCAACTTCTAGCTCATGTGAGTCAGCAATTTTGTGCCCAAGGATGACATTATTTCCTTTGAGAAGAGCTGTGAGATCTTTTTTTTCTTTAGATGAGTCTGTTCCAGATGAGTCTGTTCCAGATGAGTCTGTTCCAAACGGGTTTGTGCCAAACGGGTTTGTGCCGGACGCGTCTGTGATTTTTGAAGACAGCGAGTTTATTTTTTCTTCGGCTTCAGGATCTATTCCGCGGACAAAAAGAATTGAATGCGTGTCGTCATCGCAAAGTATTGCCTGATGCAATGAGCTCTTTGCCGTGTCGGCAACAATTTCAGGAAAACGAGAGTGGAGTGCTTTTTCAATTCCATCGCCGTCGATTTTCTTTCCAGGCGCGTAAACAACTGCGGAAGAATTTATGCCACGAAGTTTGTTGTGGATTTCCTCTTCGAACCCTTGGGTTATGCCCAAAGTCAAAGTCAGCGCACCGGTTCCAATGAAAATTCCCCAAAAGCAAATGCGCAGCATTACCGCAATGTTACTGTCTTTCTGCGGAAACTTTAGGTATGACCAGGCAAGCGATAGCGGAAGAAAGTCCATCGCAAAATTCCTCGCGGGCTATGTGGTTGTTCAATGATATTTAGCATACCGCGTTTTGCATCATAGTAAATTTTACAAGTAGTCTTCGTGTTCGTCCCTGACGTGAACGACTGCTCTCTCATAGTCGGCAAATTCGGCTTCGCAAAGGTTACAACGAAAGTTTCCGCGTGGACTAACAATGATTCGTTTGCACGCAGATCCATAGTATTCGGACAGGTTTTTTTGTAATGCCTTCGTGATAATTCCGTTTGATGTACTGCCGCAGCAGCCGGTTCTTTTTAAGTGTGTGAAGAGTGTGTTTGGAGTTTTGTATCGGCATATACAAGTGGAACACAATATTCCATTTTTTGGATCAAGTTGTTGTTTTTTTGGTTTTTTCTTTGGTTTTTCTTTGCTGGTTGATTTTCGTTTGTGTCCATTTCCGTCGCGTATTTCTTGTGGCTGTAATTGTTCAACTGCTTCTGCGAGCAATGCGAGTCCACTATATTCCTGCGAGAATTTTGGCAAGGTTTTACCTGGTAGGGCAACCCTTGGATATGTGTCCTCGTATGAACTTGATGAGCACGGAGTTGGAAGCTCTGGTGATGCGATATTATTTTGTTGTTCTTTACATGCTGCAGAGATTAAACCTGCCTGCGATGGTGATGCGGAATAGCGTGGTTGTTTTTGCGTTAGGCTGACGGGACCTTTTTTTATTAACAACCTCAGCCTTTCTGATGGTTCAAAATGTGAGCCGGTGAAAAATGTTTGCCTTCCCGGGCCATAAGAAACGTGGCTTGCATGTGTCGTATTGCAATTAGATGAGCAAGGTGTCGGGGCCATCGTTGTTTGAAAAAATTGAGCGGGATTTTGTGTATCGGGCATTCTGTATGGTGGAGTATGTCGCATTAAAAATGCAGCCATGTGCGTGTGTCCGCATTCGAGTGCTATTTTTATTGGCGAGTATCCAAGATGGGTTTGCATGTTTGGGCGGAATTGCTCAATAAGTTCTAGCGGAATTGGTGCATTTAAAAACGCCAAAACATGAAGGTGATTGTTTCCCGTTTTGTTTTGTATTTGTCTTTGCATCACGTCCATATGTTTTGTGAACCAAATCTTGGTCTCTTCTGCAACTGCAGGGTTATACTCTGCTCTAATCTGTAGTGCATGATATGGTGTTATTCCAAATTTATTTTTTTTTATTAGCATATGCTCGATGCCAAATTGTTGCGTGGTTGCAACCGCGGCAAGCTGCATCATGTAGGGGCGTATCTCCTTTGCAGGTGCATGCTTTGCGACAAGATGTAGAATGTTACTCTCTTGTGAGTCGATTGTCCTGACATTTGTCCCAAGCTTAAAAAGAAAAATAGAAGTTTCCATTCGCTGAACTGTGACAGCATACATTGCGGGAGCTATCCCAGATGATAAATACGGAAGTTGAAGCGCTTCGTAAAAAAAATGGTGACATTCATTTTTCAGTTTGTTGAGAGCGTCTAATGTATTTTCGTGTGTGAGATAATTTTCGAAGGATTTCCAAAGAATTTCATCGAGTCGTAATTTAGTTTCGGTCAGACTTTTTTCTGCTGTGGGTGTAAATGATTTGGCTGAATCTGGTGGCCCTGCAATTGTATTATTGCACGATGCCAAAGTTAACAAAAAAATTAAGTGTGACTTTTTCATTTTTCCTCAATGTGGTTTGTTTGATCTTTTTCTTCTTGACTATGCGCTTGGGCTGACTCGTTCAACAGCCTCGGCGAGAAGATCTAGATTAGAAATTTTACAACAACCTGTTGGGACGTCGCACTCTTCGATGTCTGTCGTCAGGTCAATAACTTCATGTGAGTTTGAGCAACATGGCTGCTGTGGCTTTGATACCGAAGATGAACTTGGCTGTCCCGTGTTGGATTCGTTTATAAAGTCCCATTCAGTTGGCCATGTTGGGCGGATCGGTCTGCAAGGCGCTGGGGCTGCAGGGGCGCATTGTGCGGGTTGTGGTTGTGGTGCCACATATGGTGGTCGTCGTGGGGCTTGTAAAATTACGGGCCGAATTGGGCCATATGATACAGGTTGCTGTGGTGTTTGTAGGCGGAGTCTGTAACCAGCCGGAAATTGTACGTATTGAACCGGGCGTGCGTATGGAGCGGAAGGTGCGCAAGATTGGCACGGAGCCTGTGTTTGTGCCTGTGCTGAAACAAGCTGTTGAAGTGGCGCGCATGTCGGGGTATTTCTCCGTAGAATGTTAGCTAACTCTTGGTGACCAGATTCTTCTGCAATTTTGATTGCGGAGAGGCCCTTTGTATTCATTATGTGCGGGCAGCAGAGAGTTTGAAGTTCGGCTGGGATCTTCATGTTCAAAAATGCCATGACGTGAAGAGGGCTATTTTTTGTTCTCGTTTTAATTTCTTTATGTTTGGCCGTGGTTGTTTCTGTTTCGAAGGTTCCAATAAATGTTTTGTTGTCCTGGTTGTTGGTAGCTGCTCTTATTACGAGTGAATGGTACGGTGTAATTCCAAATCTATTTTCACGCAGGAGCAAATTTTCCATATCTCCGTTACGGGCTGTTACGAGTTCCCCAAGTGCTTCCAATGTTGTTCTTACTTTTGATGCTGAGGTGTATTTTGCAAGATAGTGTATGACGTTGTTTCCGTGGATGTCTGTTGCCTCAAGTGGAGAACCCATTTTAAAGAGGGTTATAGACAATTGCGGGTGCCTAGATGCAAGTGCGTACATTGCAGGAATCATACGATTTTTTGAGCGGGGTGTTTTCAACTCAGTTAAAAATTTATCCTGATTTTCATTTTGAAGTCCTTCGAAATGTGCTTGTGCTTCTTCTGGCGATATTTTGTTTTCCGTTGCGTCTCTAAAGATTTGAACGAATTTTAAGTACGTGTCATCCGAGTTATTTCCATTTTGCGGTTGTTGGCTCGCTTGTGTTGGACCTCCGGCAGTTACGCTGCAGCTTGTGACTAAGGCTGCTAACAGAATAAGACGCGATGCTTTCATGGTATTTTCCTTATTTCATTTGGGGCTATAGATACTTTTTTTTATTTTTGCGCAGTTTAAGTTGGTCATGAGGCGTTTCTAAGCTTTTTCTGCAGCACTGGCATCGCTAGAAACTTCGGGTGATTTCTAAGTGCGTCGTTTACATGGTCGAGGATTTCTTCGTAGGTTTCGAAGCTATTGCTTCCAGTCTCTCGGCAGTAAAATTTTCCGTTTTTTAGCCAGATGCGAATGTAGTTACATGCAGGGCCGTAGTGCGGGGCTAGAATTTTTTTTAAATCTTCATTTAAATGCCATGCGACTTCTCTGTCATAAGTACAAATTTTTAAATGTGCAACAAGGTCGTTTATGCTTTCACATGCCCAGTTATTGCATCGATTACAATGGAAGCATTCACCGGGACTTTGGGCTGCTTGGTTATTATCGTTGTGTTGATTTGCTTGATTGGCATTGTCTTGGGCAACTTGATTGTCGTTTGGGGCAATGTCTTCCATGGCGTTAGCAAAAAAGGAATAGTTGCCAAATAAATTTTCGGATGGACTTGAGCTGCAAGGCTGGGGTTCCGCGTTGGCAATTGTGTTTTTCGGGTATGGTTCGGCTCTCTGGTTGTTTGAGAATCTTAGCCGAGTTGCTCCATATCCATCTTGTGCGGGATTGTCTGTGAAATGTGGGTGTGCTTTTGATTTGAGATATTGTTCCATTTCTGTGTATTGGCATAAATATGCTATGTCAGATGGAATCATGTTTATGGCGTTAGGTGTGGATAAGCCTGGTGCATTTTGTGTCAACTCCTCAGCTGGTTCTGTGTTCAAGAATGCAAGAACGTGAATGGGGTTGTTTTTGGATTCAGTTGCGATTCTCATGTGTTCGGAGTTTAAGCTTAGCCATTCTTTTAAAGCGGCTATGATTTCTGGTTCATCGCAACATGCGGCTCTTGTCATGAATGCGTGATACGGCGTTATTCCAAATTTATTTTTTTGAAGTAACATTTCCTTGACGCTTTTTTCTTGGGTTGTCGCGACTGTATCAATTTTTTCCAGGTGGAGCTTTATTTCGGAGGCGCGAATATGCCTTGCAATGATGTGAAGGATATTATTTTCTTGGGTGTCCAATGCGCTGACAGGAGAACCCATTTCGAAAAGGAGTAGTGACAATGCAAGATGATCATTTATTAGTGCATATGGTGCTAAGGTTTTGTAAGGAAAAGGGGCTGGGGGATTCTTCAGTGCATTGTCAAATTGTTTCACATCTGCTTCGCGTAGCGCCTCGAATTCTTTTTTGGCTAGGAAAGGCGGAATTTTGTCTGTGAAAGTTTCATGAAAAATTTCTGTGAATTGTCTCGAGAAGTCATCTGGCTCCAGTTGCGGTGGGTTTGCAATTGTAGTACACAATGGGGCCAAAGCAAACAATAAAGCCTTAAGAGCGGGGCGAATAAAAATCGAGTGTAATGCTTTCATGTGATCTTCCTTAATTTGGGCTTTTAATTTTAGCGGTGGTGTTTTTCTATGACGTGTTCGAACATTTCTCTATAAGTTGGTTCGGCATGTTTACAGTGCTTGCACATAAAAAATATACGGGATTCCAGTCCTGTGGCGAAGCTTGTACATGTTGCGATGTGTTCTATTTCTCGACATAACGGTCCAAAAAATGGCTCTAGAATTTCGATTGCCGCACAGTCGAATTGTTTGTACGTCAAGGAGGTGTAGCATTCATCTCGCATGTGTGTGAGCAGATCTTCTACGCATACGTATGAGTTGATCTGAGGACACTTTGGGCATTTAATGGCCGTTGGCTGGGATTCCAAATTTTCTGGTGGGTGCTCTGTTCTGAGGTATTTTCTAAGAGCCTCCCCGAGCGATGGAGGTTGCGAACTTGATGAGCACGGATCGGGGCTAGCTGCTTGGCTATTTGGGGGCGTTGCTGGAATTTCTTCTCGCTTGCGTTTTACGGCCTCCATTGTGCTGGCGGCGATCACGAGTAACATTGTTACTAAAAATATTTTTTTCACTCAAAAGTCCTTTAATAACGGCTCTTTTAGAATTTGCTGGGCGATTATCACATAAATTTAAGTTTGTAGCAATCTGAATTGTGAAAAACGCATTTTTGTTTCCATCGAGCGTAAGTTTTTCTATCTTGACCATGATGTTTTGAATAAATCCTGACCTAGGGGCTGAGAATTTTATGCGCACAATTTTGTATTTTCCCGTTGTTGCAATGGTGTTTTTGGCTGGGTGCTCTCCTTTTAAGGAGGATAAGGACGGTAAAACAAAAATCCAAAAAATGAGGACCGTTGAGCTTCTGGCTTTCGAAATACCTCAAGCAAAGAAAGTTTTCAAGTATGAAGATCTCGCTAAAAAAAATCTGAAGTCGACTCGGTTGTACGATGACTTTTCAACCGTTGCCTCGTTTGATGCGATCTATCTAGGCGATGAAATGCGCGAAGCGCTCACGGATATGAAAGTTTCACGAAGAGGATGGAGCGAGGCGAAGAAGCAACTTCTGCTGAAGGGGCATGAGGACGAGTCGGCGAAGTGGCATGTTTTTTATGTCATGAGCGAAGTCCGCGAGCGCGAGTTCCAGTCCCTTGCTGATGATCTTTCTTCATGGGCTTTGTCGCTTAGCGTGGATGATAACGATCGGGTTCCATCATCATTCCTCAAAGAGATCGAACCGGACCCAGAAATCAGAACTCTTTTTGGAACTTCGTATACGCGTCACAAGATTGCGTACCTTGTGAAATTTGAAAAGAAACCAAATGATAATGTCGAAAAGTTAAAGTTGTGCTTTAGGTCGCCGAAGCATGCCGGAGATCTTGATTGGGTCTTGGATGACACGAGCATGTTGCGGGATGCGTTTGAAGCGAAAGAGGCCGAATCCGTCGACCAGGAAGTTCTTGAGGAGCCAGTTGAGTACAAATTTGCAAACAAAAGAACGGACGACATCTCGATCCTTTTCGAGCCAAGGCAGGAAGAAAAAAAAATCGAAGATGGACATCCAGGAGAGGTAGTTGAAATGTCGCGGGAACAATTAAAACAACTTAACGAGCAGGTGACCGCGTAGAATAAATTTTCGGAGAAAGGCAGGACATGAGGAGTGGGAGAAGTAAGCTTCTGGCTTGCGTTGGGGTGGTTGTGCTTAGTGCTTCCATCAGCAATGATATTGAGGCGGGACTTTTTGGTGGACTGACGAGTGGGTTAAAGTCTGCGGCGTCGTCACTTGCGACGTTCTTGGGGGGGTTTGCAAAAAGTGTTTTGAATTCGCTAAACACGACGAACTTCCAGGATCGATTTCTAAAAGTCTATGAGCGCGAGGGGACATCGAGTAAAACCGGAGAGAAAACACAATACGGACTCGAGTATGATTTTGGGTTTCGTGGTTCTGGGGACATCGATTCACCGTTCGGATTCAAAATCAACAAGTGGGGACGCTTCGAGTACAAACCGATGATCGCGCAGCTTGTTCCTGGTGTCTTGCCGGATCCTCGTGATCCGACCGGCTTAAAAAAGCGACCGTTGTCACTGGCGAGTGGTATTGCGCCGGCCATTATAAAAAGTGTTTTGTCATTTTTAGTTGGCCAAAAAATGGCCGAAAAAATATGGTCGCCGGTCAACTACTTTGCGATTGTTTCGCCAGAAAATATCTTTTTGCTGAAGGCAATTGTGCTTGTGAATTCGGCGCGAAGAAACTCGCAGAGCGGTCGTGGCTATCCTCAACTCAAAGATGTGCCGACCGAGCTTTTGCTTCTGCTGTTCCGACTTGCGCAAACTCCTGACATCAAGCGAACCATTGCGGCAAACGATGGACTTGGAAAAGAAAAGTCACACTACTGGAAGACGATTATCCCAATTTCTCGGCCGTCGTACCTACTTGATAAGATGCCATCATTCTTCCGTGCAATTCTTAATGCACAGCGTCCGTCAATCGATCGGAAAGAACTTGCTGAACGGACCGATCGAGAAGGAATGCCGCCGTCGCAGATGCAAAAAATTTATGGGGAACTTCGTAGGTTGCGGTCGTACGATGCAAGATCAAGGTTTATAAAAAACACACTGCTGAGAAGTCTTGATCCGAGTACGTTGTCTGAAACAGACCGAGGCCTCTACGTCTACGCCATTCGACGACACATTGCAGAAAGATACCGCGGGCTACAGTCATTGACTTCCGCCGTTGAGTGGGAGGCCCGAGAAGATGTGTCTGTCGATTACAACGATGATGCGGATGTTGCCGTTTGGGATGTTGACGTAGATAAAGTATTTATGTTCGTCGAGGCAAGACTTCCTGGCGTGAAGGAATTGATTGAGCATGTTACAGAAAGATTTTCTCGACACAAAAAGCTCATGAAGAAAGATATTGAGTTTTTTAAGGCGCTTCATCCAAAGATCGACGAACAAGTTGCTGAGCTCAGGCGAGAGGGAGGGCGGCTCAAAATCGCAAAAGAAAACGACAGGATTGCTAAGGTGCAGGAGCGAAAGAAGTACGACCGTACGCATCCAGCTTCTGTTGAACGCATGGAACGGGAGCAAACGTTTGCCGCGCTACTTCACAACATTGAGCTTAACGAGTACGTAGAGCTTTCAGGTCGCTCTGGTGAAAAAGTTCGCGTGACGCTTCCTGAGTATTTCGATGTTAAGTTTTTCCAGCTGATCCATGCATTGCGAACAAAGTTTCGCGGGGATAAGGGGTACTACTTTGACGATACTAGGTTAGATTCGAAGAAGTCCTTTCTCCATGCACTTGGAATTATTTTCCGTGCAGCACGCGACATCAAGTTTGCGGAGAAGATGTTCAGGGATGAGGCAGAGCCAATAGACATGGTTTCTCCAGATGGTAAAAAGGTGAAGATCAACGGGAAGGAACTTTACGAGCGATTTGAGAAGGCAGATAAATATCTTCTCTATGCCGAAAATCAGCTGGCCAGTATTCGACGGTCGGCTGCCGAAAGTTCAATGAGGCCGTCGGAAAGTCCAGAGGTATTTGAAGCGATGAAGCGGGCGGACAATGCATCCATCCTGCATTCAAAAGCCAGAGGCGAACTTCACCATTACTTGAGGCAGTACAACTTTGACAGACGCTTGCCGAGACCAGCAATTTCCAAGGACGAAGACCAGGAACCAATCGAAATGTTGGCAACGATTTCGCTAGATTTCGAAGAAATGCCAGGTGAATCTGCGATGTACACCGATGAGCCGAAAGAAGAAAAAAAGGACGAGGGGTTAACCAAGGAGGGTGGCTATGAGTATGAGCGCACGGTCAACACGTTCCTGTTCAAAGAGTTTGCTCGCCTGATGATTCGCTCTCGCGATCTTGAGAAGATCATGCGTGGCGAGATGAAGCTCCTAATTCAGAAGACAACCGGCATGACGCTTGACGAGCTCGTCAAGGAAGCGGCTGGCGAAGAATATTCAGCAGCGCAGGAGGATCTTGCAGCCCTGATGCCAGATAAAGATGAAGTCATGGTTGAAGGTTCAAGTGCGGGCATGAGTTCTGAAGAGGCGAATGCATTGCAACGAGAACTTTCAAATGCCCTTGGCGGAATCGAAATTCCTGGAGTCAAAAAAGTAGACGAGTCCTTGTACGAAGAATTTGAGGCCGAGGAAGAATCGACGGCTGAGCCAGATGAAGCCGAGGTTCCAACGACAGCTGAGGAGCGAGAAAGATTTGAAAGAGGTATCTGGACTACGGATGAAGAGGAACCCAGCGGCGAAGAAGATGTCAGTGAGCCAACCACCGCAGAAGAAAAAGAAGAATATGACCGGAGCATCTGGGACATCCTTGAAGACGAAGGGGGCGAGGAGGAAGAACTCGAAGTGGGCGGAATTCCAATGACCCCAGAGTTTAATTGGGAAGAAGAGGAAGAATACGAAGGCCCTGAACTTCCGACAGTGAATATCGGTGGGGAGGGTGACTTTTTGAGTCTTTAACCAATGCTTCCACTTGCTAAAACTTTGAAGAATTTGTAAAAACCTCTTTGCCCCATAGGTCAACTTGGCCGATATCGTGAATAATTGGTCGGTCGACTTTTGGGCGAGACATTGTACACCCTGCGTTTATATTAAGAGTGTTTGCGAATAAAAATGCTGTGATCAAAAAAGTGCTTCATGTTTGCCTTTGTTTTATGCTGGAGGGTGCGTTGTGTTTGTATTGTTGAAATAAAACTGAGTGAAGGTGGTTAAGCTGAGTAGAAGTGAGGTTAACTTTATAAAACGTTTCTTTGAGCGTCAACGGCTAAAAAATTA
>JABIAA010000137.1 GCA_018656485.1 bacterium
CTTGATAACAGTTCAGTCGGTGAACATTGTTCCAGCTCAGGGCGCGGGGGGGGTGGCTGTTACACAACAAGGACTAGTTCAGGAGGAGGTTCAGCCAAATGCGGGAGAGACGCCGCTGTTGCATCAAGAGGCTGCGCAGGACCAAGAAGCAATGAAGTATCCGTACGAAAGACAACGTCGTCTAGGCTAGTAGTTTTTTTTCAAATTTCTGCATAGCCGAATGCTGGCCATCCGTTTTGTGATCATGCCCCAGTAGGTGTGCAATCCCGTGGGCGAGTAAAACAAGAACTCTGTCTTTCAAAGAAACGCCAAGTTCGTCTGCATCCGACTTTGTTTTCTCAAGCGAAATTATAATGTCGCCCAGATTTTTATCTTCCTCGGATTTGATGATAATTTTTCCACCTGGTTTTAACTTATGGTGAAACGGAAAAGACAGAACATCGGTGGCGCAATCTTTCTTACGAAAATCTTTGTTGTACCGCTGAATTGTTTTGTTTGTCGTTAACAAAATCCCAAGATCAAAGTCCGGATATCCCGCAGCGACCAACATTTCGGCAATATTTTTTTTAATCCATTGCTCAGAAATTTTATGCTGTCGCGTTCGGTTTTTAACGGTGATCATTCTCCACCCAAGGCAACTGAAGCGCTCCAAGTTTCTCCATCTTGTGTCATTGCTGTGGTGCCAGATTGATCTGAGAAAACAATCTCTTCAGAATTAGTTACGCCCTTGAGGATTGATGTTGCGGCTTCAAGATTTTTGTCCGCCGAAAAAACAGTCAGTTTTGTCAGTGGAGTTTTAAGCGAAATTGCATTTTCACTTTTAAGTTTTCTGACGGACCCGACAATTTCTACCATTAGCTGCATTACCGAGTGCTCTTTATCAAAGCAGTGCGACTCGTATCGTGGAGGGTCGAATGGTGTTTTGTGCAACGACTTTTCTGATTCATGCTTTGCAAAAAATTCTTGGAACAATGTTTCCGTGATGTAGGGGATCATTGGAGCAAACAATTTTAAGATTCCAAGCCCAACTTCGTAAAGTGTGTATCGAGTTCCCTCAATGATTTTTGGATCGTAGTTTTCTGGATTGAACAATCGCTCCTTAACCATTTCAAGATAGTTATCGCAGAAGTCGCCCCAGAAAAATCTTTCCGCAACTTCCAAAGCCTGGTTGTACTCGTAGCCCTTAAAGTATTTGAGATAGCCGTCCATCGTTTCGCGGTATCGGTGCAGGATCCATTTGTTGAGTTCGTCTAATTCGCCTGACGATTTCGGCTTTTCTTGTATGTGATCTTTGCAAAATCTGAAAGCGTTCCAAAGCTTTGTTATGAGCCGTTGCCCAATTTTCAATTGTTCCTCGCTGAATGCGACGTCCATTCCGAGTTTTCCACTGGCTGACCAATATCGAATTGCATCAGCTGGGCACTGCTTCAAAAGTTCGAGTGGTTCGATCTTTGCGTTGCCTTTGGATTTTGAAAACTTATCACCTTTGCCGGCGAGTGCGTGACCTGAAATTGAAATCTCGCGCCATGGGATGTCGTTGTTGTGGTAGTACGCCATTGCGATTGTGTAAAACGCCCATGTTCGAATTATGTCATGTGCTTGAGCTCGCATGCTCATCGGCATTGGAATGTTTTTCTTCTCCGGCCATCCGGCGTTGATCTGCGGCGTGAGCGCGGAAGTTGCCCACGTGTCCATGACGTCATTTTCTGGAGAAATTTTACTAGATCCACATTTACATTTTCCGCCGGGAAACTTTGTTGCCCTCGGATCGATCGGAAGTGATTCCTGTGGCGCAAAAAGAGTTTCGCCGCAGTCGTTGCAGTACCAAACTGGAAATGGAATTCCTGAAAAACGTTGGCGTGAAATACACCAATCCCATGCGAGGTTTGTCACCCAGTCGCGGTACCGTGACTTCATGAAAGCAGGGCGCCAATCGATTTTGTCTGCCATTGCTAAGATGGGTTCTTTGTGGTCTAGGACGTTAATGAACCACTGCTTAAGGACAGCAAACTCAACTGGTTTCTTGCAGCGCTCGTGCACATGCACCGCGTGGGTGATCTTCTTTTGCTCGACAAGCGCGTTGGCTTCCTCAAGCAACTCAATTGTTTTTTTTCTCGCATTGACGACGCGAAGCCCTTCAAGTGGCCCCGCATTCGAAAGCCACTTTCCGTCGAGTCCAACAACATTAACGATCGGAAGTTTATGTATCTTCTGCCATGCCACGTCGGTTTGATCTCCGAATGTGCAGCACATGACAACGCCGGTTCCCTTCTCAGGATCGACTGTTTCGTCAGGGATGATTTCAACTTCGCGATCAAAAATTGGAGTCTTCGCTTTGCGGCTTTTTAATTTTTTGTAGCGATCGTCGTCGGGGTGGTAAAAAATTGCAACGCATGCTGGTAAAAGTTCTGGCCGTGTTGTTGCGATCAGAAGTTCCGATCCGTCGTCGACGGTAAATTTTATTGTGTTAAAAACACTCGGTTGTTCAATCGTGTCTAGCTCAGCTTGTGCGATCGACATGCGGCAGGTTGTGCAGTACATCGATGGTTCGACGTTGCGGTAAGCGAATCCTTTTTTGCAAAGCTCAAGGAATGAATGCTGTGAAATTTTTTGCACGGGCTTGGAAATGGTCGAGTAGGTTTTTGACCAGTCGACGGATAGCCCCATGCGGCCCCATAGATCTTCAAAGACGATGTGTGCCTTTTTCGTTTCTTCCAGGCAAAGCTCTATGAAATCTTCACGCTCCATAGCTGGGCCAAAAACGTCGTGAATTTTTTCAACGTAGCGCTCGGTTGCCAGACCGTTGTCGTCATAGCCCATTGGGTAGAAAACATTCTTGCTCATCATGCGATGGTAGCGGGCAATGATGTCGGTTTGCGTGTACGAGAAGATGTGCCCGATGTGAAGGCTGCCGGACACGGTTGGTGGTGGTGTGTCGATGCTGAAAATGTTTTCATTACATTCATCATCGAACTTGTAAATTTCTTCAGATTTCCACAAATCGCGCATTTTCTCTTCGCACAATTTGTGGTCGTATCTTTTATCCATCGGATTCGCCCCCGGGCCGAAAAGTACCGTTCAGCACAACATTTCCCTGAGCAACAGGATATACCAAAAGCTATTTTTTTTAAATGGCTCGAGTTGTCGGAGGCGCTGGTGCTAAAATCTTTGTGGCTTGGGGGCATGTTTAGGGGGCATCGCCATGAGGAAAATATTATCAATCGTACTACTGGTTGCAGCATCAAGTGCAAATTCTTCTGTCGCGTGGAAGCGACCTGCGTGGGTTTCTGGGGCCTGGTGGTACAAAAATGTTTTGTCTGTGTTGTCTTCAACTGGCTCCAAGGAGAAGGCGCGGGAAAGAAACCTCTCAATGTTAAATCTACGTCCGAGGGGGCAAGCAGATTCTGCTGGCCCGGCGATTGGAATCATTGGAATGAAAATGAATGGACGCCGCTGTGTGTCCGTGCCAGATGAAATTGTGTTTAAGAAGCTGCCTGGTACCGACGACATTCTTGAAGATGCAATCCGGTCATCATTGTCCAACGAGCATATGAGAAATGCCTTCAATGCTTTAGAGGCGGAAAATGCCATTGGTGCAAGAAGAGAGCTTGGGCTTGTTGGTCGCGACGCAATGGAAGATTCGATCGATAATTTGGCAAAGACGATTTTTGAGGAAACAAATGCATTCGGCTGGCTGGAAGAATCGGCTTGGAATGAAATGTTTTCATCCAAATATTCCGATTTGGGAAATTTAGTTTTTGTAAAAATTGCTGAGTATATAATTTATTCCATGCAGTGTGCCCAGGCGGAATTATGCTACAGGTTTCTTGTGCGGCTTGAAGAGCCAACGATATTTGCAGCTTCAATGCGATATTTCATCTTGCGCAACGTGTTTTTTTACATTGCATTGGCGTGTGCCTCAGATCAAAAAATATTTAAAAATTTACGAGCAATTTTTGATAAGCCGCTTTTTCCTGAGGCGCGTTCGGCATTCTTGACTGGGATTGCGGCTGTGATTTTATGGAACAGTGAATTTATTGCTAGCAAAACAAATCCAACAACTCTAGCCGCTGTCGATTGTGCAATGTTCATTGGTGAGGTCAAAGCAATGTTTGACATGGATGACTTCTACGGATGGTACCAACGGGCGACCAAAGGGCAGGAGCCACCAATCAGCGACAGGTTTTTGGAAACAAGTGTTTTCTAAATTTTACAAATGCTTCGTGATGTCATCCTGAGGAACCGTGACACTTTCTCCGGAGGTCATGTTCTTTACGGTGACCGTCGAATTTTTTTGTTCGTCTTCTCCGATTAGCAACACGTTCTGAGCACCCATCTTGTTTGCCTTCCGCATCATACTTTTGACGGACGGATGGTCAAGCAAAACATCGACGGTGTGCCCCTTGTGCAAAAGATGATCCGCAACTATGAGTGCGAGCGGTTGTTGTTCCTTTGAAAGCGGTAGCACAATATTGAGCGGTGAGGGCTGTGGAAGTTGCAGTGAGTCTTTGTTTTGTTCCAAAATTGCGATGACGCGTTCAACTCCAAGGGCTGCTCCTACGGATGGAACTTTTTCCTCGCCAAGCTCAGGTCCAAGATCGTAGCGTCCTCCGCCGCAAAAAGCGTTTTGTGCTCCGAGCTGGTCCGAGGCAAATTCAAACACCGTCCCACTGTAATAATCGAGTCCACGAACCAGGCAGGGATCAATGACAAAGCTGATGGAAAGCTGGTGCAGTAGTTCTTGTGTTTGCTCCCACTCCTTCGTTGATTCTTCCGAAAGGAACTTAGTGAGCCTCGGGGCCTTTGCGTAAACTTTTTGGCAGTCCTTGCTCTTGCAGTCGAAGATGCGCATGAGATTTTTTTGAATCCTGGTCTTGCATGTCTCGCAAACTTCTTTGCCTTCGAGGTACTCCAGCAGGTGTCCGCGGTAGTTTTTGCGATCTTCTTTTGTCCCGAGGTAGTTGAGTTTTAAAAAGGAGCTGTCGATCCC
>JABIAA010000138.1 GCA_018656485.1 bacterium
AAATCATTCAAAAAAGCCAAACCACACGGGCCGAGGATTGGAATCGGAATTGTTGTAGATCAATTCGCATACCATCATCTACAACGAGTTCGCCCGCACCTCAAAGGTGGGCTTAAAAAACTTTTAGACGACGGGATCTTTTTTGAAAACGCATCGTTCCCGCACGGGCGACCGTCAACTTCAACAGGTCACGCGGGAATCAGCACTGGCGCGTACGCACAAGCACACGGAATTGTCGACAACAGATGGACAGATGAAACCGGAAAAATCATAGAATCCATCGAAGACGGAAATGAAAGCGGAGTGTTTGCGCTCGACGGAAAAACTTACGACTTTGGAGCATCATCAAAAAATCTTGTGACTGACACCTTCTCAGACCAATTCATGCTTTCCCAAAAGCCCGGACAAAGCACTAAGGTTTTCGCATTTTCACTTAAAGATCGCTCTGCAATTTTGCTCGCAGGAAAACGAGGCAAAGCCCTTTGGATGGACTCCAACAACGGCCTGCTCACATCAAGCAAAGCATATTTCGAAAAACTTCCTGATTGGGTTAAAAAATTCAATATCTCACATGCAATACGACGCGGGATGACTTTCGAATACAAATATCCACACCCGCTAGACTCACCCGCGTACAATTTCCGAGACGCGACCAACTACAAATTCTCGCTGCTAGGAAAAACTATCATCGGAAAAAAAATCACGGTTCCATTTAAGTCACCACACGCCTACAGCGAAATTCGCGCAACAAACTACGTGGATCGATTTGTATTCAAAGCAGCAAAACAATGTATCGAAGAAAACTTCACTGATGGCCAAGATGACAAACTTTTCATCTGGCTTTCGCTTAGTGCCTTGGATTTTGCCGGACACATGTTTGGACCAGACAGCCGTGAAGCCGCAAACATCATCTACCACATTGACGAAGAACTCGACAAATTGATTCAGCTAGTTCACAGCAAAGTTTCCCCAGCTAAAAGCTTATTCCTACTGACGGGCGACCACGGCGTCATGCCAATCCCAGAGGTTCTTGCAGCTGCGGGGCTCACAAATGCCCACCGAATCACTTCCGGCGATGTTGTAAAACACATGAATGAAATCGCGGAAAAAGAATCTAGCATCAAAGAACTTGTAAAACTTTTTTCAACACCATTCTTTTACTTCAACGACGTCGAATTCAACAAGCTCAAAGACACAATGCGAGAATCCGTTTACCAAAAATTAATTGGATACCTAGAGTCTCTTCCAGGTGTGCGACGCGTTCTCACCCGCGAGGAAATGGAGAAGATCACCGACGTCGAAGATCCACATGTTTTGCTTCTCAAAAAACAACACTACCGCGGTCGCGGCGCAGATCTTACATGCGTTGTTGATCCGCACTTTCTTTTGACACCGTACTCGACCGGAACTTCACACGCAACCCCATACTTTTATGACCGACATGTTCCACTCGTTGTTTGGCAAAGAGGAGTCCGAGAAAAACAAATTCATAGCCAGCCGGTGTCGATGTTACAAGTCGCAGGATCACTCGCACACGCGTTTGGCGTTCCGAAACCATCTGCATCCGAAGAGCCACTGCTCCCCGGTTTTTACACGGCAGCAGGATAACAACATGAACCACATAGACCAACTTGCAAAGCACATATATTTCATCTAGGTTAACCAAGCTTTTATAGCAACTTTTTACGGGAAAAAAAGGAGTTACGTAATGAACGGTGCGGACGTAAAACTTTCATCTCAACAAGACCCAGATCCAGTTATCAGAGACACAACAGAGTCGTACTGGGGAATTCTCGGATACTGGCTCCCAGAGACGATTTCTTTTGGCATGCTCGTTGCTCTTCCGATGATTATCGACCCATTAATTGTTGCAAATTTAAAATCAACAACAACATATGCTGCACTTGCCGTAACAACATGGTTCATCCACCTGATAATAAAACTTGCAGAAGCAATTCCTGTCGCATCAATTGCAATCATTGGAAGACACAACGCCGCACACGAATTTGAAGACTGCGGGAAAAGACTCGGCGATACATTTTGGACAACGTTTATCATCGGAACTTCGTTCGCCGCATTTTTCTTTTTCTTTGCTAAAAATATTTACCAGTTCCTCGGGGTGTCTAACGAACTAATCGCCATTGGAGTTCCGTACCTTCGCTTGCAAGCTGCAAGTATTCCAATGATTTTTATTTTTATGACACTCATTGGATTCATGAAAGCAGTAAAAAACACCAAGGTTCCAATGTACATCAACGTAACCGGAATTTGTGTTTTCTTCTTTTTTGACTACGCACTTATACTTGGAAAATTCGGCTTCCCACAGATGCGACTTATGGGTGCAGGTGTCGCAACAATGATTCGCTACTCGCTAATGCTAGTTCTTGCGTTCTGGTACTTGCTAAAAATTCCAAGATACCGAAAATATTTTAGACAAGTATTTTTCAGCTACTTCAAATTAAGCGAAGTAAAACGACTTTTAAATTTGAGCTGGCCGATCATGCTCGATAAAGCGAGCATCGCAATCACCTACATCATGCTCGGAAAAATGATCGCACCAATCGGAACAATTGCTCTTGCATCGATGGACGTTTTGAAAAACATGGAGCGCTTCATGCTGATTCCAACTTTGGCATTCGCACAGATCGTTACATTCCTCGTCAGCAACAGCATGGGCGCACACGACTACCAAGGTGCAAAAAACAATATCAAGCGCGTGTACATTTTAGCATCGTTCTTTTTTGCACTAATCCTTCTCGTCCCATGGCTCAAGACCGCCTTCGTTGTTGGATTGTTTGACAAAGAAAACACCCTTCGCTCTTTTGTTGCACCACTGATGGGCCCAATCAGCACTTTGGCATTTTTGGATATGTCACAGATTATTCTCGCCGGAGGATTGCGAGGTGCCGGAGACGTCCACTCCGTAATGAAGAACCGACTTGTGATTTGTTTTCTGATCCTTGCGCCCGCCCTGTTCTTATTTCGATACCTCGACTTCAAGCCTGATTGGGTGGCGTTCTCATTGGTGTACGTGTCTTTTTACGCAGCAACTGGTATAATGGCACTGCGTTTCTTGTCGAGAATACGTGGAAATCGTTGGCACAAGGCGAAGATTTAGTCTTTTTTTAACACACTAGTTTCCTGGGAACGCGAGACCATGAGCTCGTCCCCCCCCGCTTTCATTGGAGCAGAGGAAGGAGCTTTTTATGCTTTTAGGACAGACCTTACAAAATATAAGTAACACTGTTCTCATTTACCCATTTGGCCTCATCATGCTGGCTGGCATGATACTTTCGATCAAGTCTGGATTCATCCAGATTCGCGCAATCAAACACATGATCCTCACATTGTGGCGATCAGCCACCAAAAAAGAAAAAGAGGGAAGCCAGACAATTGCCGCGCACAAGGCCCTCTTTATCGCAATGTCGACAACCATCGGAATCGGAAACATTGTCGGACCAATCATCGCGATTGGTCTCGGCGGCCCCGGAGCACTCGCAGGATTTATCGTCGGAACAATTTTTGGAAGCGCTGTAACTTTTAGCGAAGTTTTTCTCGCAATCTCATATCGCAAGCGTAGAGACGACGGAAGCATCGCCGGCGGCCCAATGACATACCTCAGCGAAGTATTCGGAAACGCCTGGGCAAAATTTTATGCATACGCGGGATTCATTCTGCTCATCGCATGGTCGAGCAACCAGTCAAACACGCTTGCCGTGCTCCTCGCATCTCGCGGAGTTTCTCCGTACGCAACTGGAATCATCTTGGCAATCACCGTGACCATTGTCCTCATCGGAGGAGTAAAACGAATTGGGAACTTCAGTGCTAAACTCGTACCAGCAATGTTTATCATTTACTGTGTTGCAATGTTCTGGATTCTTGGCTGCCACATCCACCAAGTTCCCGCGGCACTGAAGTTGATCTTCACTTCGCTGTGGAATCCACAAAGCGCAATCGGTGCAACCGCCGGTTTTGGAATGGCGCAGGCCGTTCGATGGGGCGTTGCGCGAGCCGTCCAGATCAACGAAATCGGAACTGGAACTTCGACATTTCCTCACTCGATGGCAGAAACGAATAGTCCGACCGACCAGGGGATCCTATCAATCGCCGCAGTCTACACAAACGGATTCCTCT
>JABIAA010000139.1 GCA_018656485.1 bacterium
AAAATCGAGGCGTCGTCCATTGTCGGAACCATTCTCCTGCAACAACTTCGCGGCAGCCTTCAAATGACCACCGAATCTCGTGATTTCCTCTTGGATGTCAATCTTATTAATTGAACCATACAAATCATCGAGTTGATACTTCGTGCTCTCATCTCCTCCAGATGAGTTCGCAAGTATCTCCTTCACAGAAGTTTTTTTCGCATTCATGAAAGCGTCGAATGCTTTCTTAATCGACTTAATGTGACCATCACAATAGCCAAATCTTTTTTTCAAATCCTGACACAAGGTGTCACCCTCATCCCTGCGTGTCACCACAAGACTGTCAGCGATTTTTGAAATCCCATCGAGAATAACTTTCTCGTCCTCATCCGAAAGAGCATTTCGCTCAAACGAAAAAACATGCGGCAAGTTCATGATGTCAGAAACTAAAAGATCCCCGACCAAACCAAATTTTTCTTTGAGCTTCTTAGCCTCAGACACATAGTCGGACACGACCTTGTAAGACGGAACGAGCTTCTCTAGGCACCCACTGTCGCCAACAACCCTGGCATTCAGGAACGCCCTTCCGCGAATAAATTTTTTCTTCAAGATCCCAACGAACGACAACTCCAAATGCGACAACGCATTGGGCAATCGGCAAGTTGCTTCAAAATATCTCGAGTTGAGTGTCTTAATTTCAACAGCAAAGACCGTAGGCGAATCTCCATTGCTTCCGACAATGCGAATGCTCCCATTGCTGAAACCGGTCATACTAAGAAGCATAAAATCCCCTATGAGCAAGGCCAGTTAAGGCTACCCCACATTGGCAAAAACATTCTGAACATCATCAATCTCTTCAAGGTCCTCTAGGAATTGAAACACTTGCTTCTCGCTTCCATCATCGACAGACACAGGTTCCTTCGCCGCCCACACAAGCTCCGCTGACTGAACAGCGAACCCGTGAGACTCCGCACCCTTTCTCACCAGATCAAGCTTGTGAGAATCACAAGTGACAACGACAACGTCGCCATCTTTTTTCACATCGTCGATGTCATAGTTCAAAAGCTCCTCAAGAACCGAATCCTCAGAAGCCTCTAGCGCATCAACCGTCACAACACCTTGATGCTCAAACATCCACGCAACAGCGCCACCTTCCGCAAGGTGCCCACCTCTTTTTCTGAAAAAGTGTCGCAGCGAAGCAACTGTTCGAGTCTTGTTGTCAGTAAGCGACTCAACCATGAGCGCAACACCATGTGGGCCATAGCCCTCATACAACACGCTCTCTAACATCGCCCCGCCAAGCTCACCAGTTCCACGCTTGATTGCCCTGATGATATTATCGTTCGGCATATTCACCGATTTTGCTTTATCGAGGAGCAATCTTAGTCGCGAATTTCCGTCAGGATCTCCACCACCTTCACGTGCAGCAATGGTGATTTCTTTTGAAACTTTTGTAAAGGCCTGACCACGCTTAGCGTCCTCTTTGGCCTTCTTGCGCTTTATCGTCGCCCATTTTGAATGACCTGACATGAACACTCCTTGATGCGCTCAAGAACACGACAAATGAAAGGTAGCGTGTTTAATCAAACTTGTCGAATTCGAAATAGCAAAAATGAAAAATCATTCGAAGAGACTTGCCTGTGTCGCCCAATCACCACCAAGCAATTTTCGCCTTAAATAAAGAACTTTTGACGCCGGAATCTTTCTGCCTCGAACCGTCTTCTGTAAAAATCCGCCACGAATTAAAAATGGCTCACAAAAATCTTCGATCGTATCTTTGTCCTCACCCGTCACCGCCGCAATCGTCTCCAACCCAACCGGACCGCCATCGAAATCCCTGAGAATGTGAAGCAAGATCGCACGATCAAGTTTGTTCATTCCATCTTCATCAATTCCAAGAAACTGCAGCGCCTCCTCAACCACCGGCACCGAAACATTCGCATGCCCCTTCACCAACGCAAAATCCTGGACGCGCCGAACAATCCTTTTCGCAATTCTTGGAGTCCCCCTAGCACGACTACCAATCACAAGCGCAGCATCCTTCTCAAGAGCAACGTCAGCAAATTTCGCATTCTGTATCGCAATGTCCGCAAGCTCATCCGCTTCATAAAAATCAAGTCGCTCAACAATCCCAAACCGCGTCTGCAACGGACCAGATAAAAGCGCAGTCCTCGTTGTCGCACCAATCAGCGTAAACGGCTCCAACGGAAGGCGAATTGACTTTGCACCCGCACCCTGGCCAACAATCATGTCGACACAAAAATTTTCCATCGCACTGTACAAAATCTCTTCAACAATCTTCGGCAAGCGATGAATCTCATCAATGAACAAAACATCCCGCTCACTCAAATTCGAAAGAATCGCAACAAGATCACCGCCACGCTCAAGAGCCGGCGCACTCGTAATTTTCAAAGTCGCACCAAGCTCCTTGGTGATCACACGAGCCAAAGTCGTCTTTCCTAAGCCCGGCGGACCAAACAAAAGCAAGTGATCCAGCGGCGCATTCCTCATCGACGCGGCCTTCACATAAAGCTCTAGCTTCTCCTTAACATTTTTTTGCCCAAGATACTCTGCAAAATTTTTGGGCTCAAAAGTTGCGGCATTGTCTTCTGATTTCTCGCGAGCATCAAGAAGCTCACCCATTCCTAAATCATTCGACATGCAAACACCTCCAAAGCAGCTTTACGCCCTATAACCCAACAGATCTGTATGCTACCAAAGAATAGGAACCGTGACTTCATTTTTCTCAATCATGTGATACACTTTCATCGGGTTGCTAGCTCAATCGGTAGAGCAACAGACTCTTAATCTGCAGGTTCGGGGTTCGAGTCCCCGGCGACCCACCACGGGCACAGCCCGCTGTACAGCCGCAGGCAAAGCCTGGGCTTGGCCCTACCAACTCGACATTCGAAAGTGTCAAACTTCTTAAGCAACTTTTTTAGACCAGCGGGGTCCTGTCCGCAACACAACGAGCTCCTCGCTCGATTACGTTCACCAAAACTTTGATTCAATATCTCCGCGGCAAAAGTTGCGCAAACTTTTAATCCTGCGAAAAACGTAAGCCGGAAGAAACTCCCGACGTTTGTAATATTGTAAGATTTGTTGTTTGAGCTGACTGTGGAACACAGGCCCTTGGCTGCTGGTGCAAGAGAGGGGACTCGAACCCCTACCTCCTAAAAGACTAGCTCCTAAGGCTAGCGCGTCTACCAATTCCGCCACTCTTGCAAAATGACTGCGGGCTTTGCCGCAAGAAGAAAATACCATGGCGCGGCTCTTGCTGCAAATGAACTAACAAATGAAGTTTTATTTTGAATAATTTTGTTCGCGGAGAGGTGCAGGGAAATTGTAAGAACCGGAATCCAGCGAGGAGCTGGTTGTGACCGCGGAACGGACCCCGCCGGTTTAATATCGGTTACTTAAAGAAATTAGATCATTCGAATGTCGGGTTGGTAGGGCCAAGCTCAAGCTTGCTTGCGGCTGATGGGTGAAGGCTCAGCCTTCCTTCGTAAGCAGGTAGATTCCTCACGGGCACAACAAAGTCATCCCTTGGAAAATTATCTTGTTTTAGAAAATGGATCCAACAAATGTTTTTCGTCTGGGCTGCGGGTGCAGGCTCAGCCTGCTATACTGGATCGTGGGACGCAGGCCCTGCCTGCTTGTCAGTGTGACTATGGGAGATAGGAGGCCTGCACGATGGCAACGCGATCGCATTTACCAAAAAACTTACTTGCTGGTTTGTCAATGGAAAAACGCCACACCTCGTCGCACTTACTCGAGACGACAATCACAATTAACCATGTCGTCACGAGTTTAATTCGGAGGCAGGTTATCGAGATTTATCGTAGGTACCGCAAGCCTGCTGGCCTTGAGAATGTTGAAGTTCCCGCAAGTTTTTTTGAACAAAATAAATCTAGCAACATAGACGAAACCTTAAAGAGATTTGCACTTCGCTACATTGTTTTTGATCATCTCATTAATGAACTGAGGCATCAGAAAATTCACTCGTCTCATCATCCGAGATTGACACACTCGCGTTTTTCCAAGGACGGGGGACTCTCGTTTACCTTCACCGTTTCAATCATCGAACGGTTCCCGGTAATCAATTGGAAGCTATTCCCTTTCAAGTCACCACGCCGAAAGCTTTACAAGGATCTCGACAAGCAGGTCGAAACATTTTTGGATCGGGAGCAGGAGCTTTTCCTGCAACACAAAGACCATGTGACCAACGACGACTGGGTTGAATTCGAGGCATCGATTCTTGATCCAACAGAAGCCCCGATCTTGTCAGATCTTTCCAGTAAGTACTGGCTACGTTTTTCAACGCGCTACGTATCAGATCCGTTCCGAGAAAAATTCGCCGGGAAGCGTGCGGGCGACACCTTTGTTGCAGCAAAGCTTCCGCTCGTCGATGGTTTGAGTGAAGCACTCAGCGAGCACGGAAAATTCAAAGTAAAAATATTATCGGTATCCAAGGGAAGACATTTTTCGGTTGATTTATTTAAATCGACTTTCAAGCTAAAAACAAAAAGTGACATCCACAAAAAGCTTATCGAAGTTTTTTCGTTCCGGAATGATATCTCACAAAGAAAATCAATCGTTGAAGAGGTGTTCAATCTTTTTCTTTCGCAACACAGATTTGAAATCCCAAAGCACCTCGTCTTGAGAAAACAAGAGGATCTCATCAAGAGCATTCGCAGGTTGCCGGACTATCATGTTTACAAAGCACACAAGCGATTCGACAAACATGTTGGAACACTCGCAGAAAAACAGCTAAAGGAAGAAGCGATCATGGACACGATCGCATACCACGAGGGCATCAACATCGACAGCAATGACATCCGCGGGTACTTGCATCTTTTCAACCATAGCCGACTTCGAGAGTTCGTTTACTTCAAACCTGCGTTGGAACACTTCGATGAACTCGATGTCCCACTTCCCGAGAACACGATCAAGCAAGCGGTGCTGCGCGAGAAAACCCTCAACCACATAATTTCAGTGATAACGCAGACATGATTCCTAGGCCAATTGTGATTTTAACAATTGTTTTTGTCGGTTCGTTAGCGTGGAACAAGTACGAAGAGCCATCTCAATTTCGGCTTGCGTGCCACGAACTTTCTCTTGCGATGCAGGCACCCTTCACAAAGCGATCGCCATTTTTTTTGAAGCCACCACGAAAGCATATTGACGGGGGTTCGTTCGTCATCAAGAAACTTGACGGAGGCAACGCCTCTGCCCTTTGCAAGGCATACTCGCCAAACTCGATGGCCCTGTTCGCTGCACCTGGCGAAAGCATGCTCACCCCAGATCGTATGAATTTTTACAGCAAGTTTCTTCTCCTTGAGCAAAAGTATGGACGCCGGCTCGTTTATATTGGCTTCGACAAAAAAACTTCGCGCCCACTCGGGATGATCGAATTTGGAAGCCACCCAAACCCAGAGGCTGGACAGGTTGCCGGCTGGCTTAACGAAGCTTCGTGGGGTACTGGCATTGCAAAGGAAGGTCTAGCAAAGGCCTTTCACGCATTTTTTGAATCTACCGGAGCTCAAGAAGTCGAGGGGCTGGTCCATGAAGAAAACATGCGCTGCTTGGCATTTTTGCGAAAAAACCATTTCCATGAGAATGGAGCAAGGCTTGTTCGTGGATCTCGAATGCGGGTTTTCACCTTGCCCTGGGCAAAATTAGCCGAGTTGAACTTGCCAAAACCGAGAACTGCGGCTACTCTTGTGGCATGTGAAAATTGAGTTTTGATTGCACCGAGGGGGTGTTTCATGAAACCTACGTATAATCCAAGTAATGTTAAACGTAAGCGCAAACACGGCTTTCGATCACGCATGAAGACAAGTGATGGTCGCAAGATCCTCAGCAGACGTCGCGCCAAAGGCCGCAAGCGTCTCGCCGTCTAGTGCCAAGCGCTAACGAAAAAATTATGCCCCCTGCTTTTTGCCGGGGGCTATTTTTATGAAAAACTTCAAGCAACTCTTTCAGTTCCAAAGTTCAGAGGCCCGTAAAACACTG
>JABIAA010000016.1 GCA_018656485.1 bacterium
AGGTCCTGGAAAATATCGCACAGTGTCTTGATGAAGCGGACGTCGTGGAGGAAGGAGTGTGCGTCGATGGCTTCGATGTTGACCTGGTGAAATTGGCGGAAGCGACCTTTCTGTGGTCGTTCGTGTCGAAACATTGGGCCTGTCGAAAAAACTTTCCATGGCTTTTGATCAACGTGATTCTCGAGGTATGCGCGCATCACGCTGGCGGTTGCCTCCGGTCTAAGGCAGATGCTGCCTTCGGTTTTCGTGTCGATTGTGTACATCTCTTTTGATACGACATCGGTCTCCTGGCCGAGCGATCGGGCAAAAAGTTTTGTTTGCTCAAGGATTGGGGTTGAGATCTCGGAAAAGTTGTTTTTTAAAAGGTGTTTCTCAATGATCTGCGTGCAAAAATTAAACAACGTGAGATCAAGCTTGTCTTCCGTACCCCGGATTCTGCTGAATTCCATAGCGCCTCATCTTGTCAGAGAGAAAACTCTTTTTGTTAATAAACTGTTTCTAAGCGGTCTTTTCGTGTAATACTATAATTCCATCCGGAGGAATTGGAAAGAAAGTATTGGTAAAATGCGAGGATGTAAGGCTTTAAAAGTTCTATGTTGCATTGGGTGGGGATGATCATGTTAGGGCAAGGTAACGCCAAAAACATGCTACATCAGCTGGTGGATCCGAGACACAGGTGGAAGCTTGTGCTGCTCGAACACTGGTCTGACATCTGTGGTTCACTGAGCGATCAGTCTCGGATCGAAAGAATCACGGACGACACAATTGTACTTTCAACCACGCATCCAGCGTGGGGCCAGGAGCTTTCGATGTCTGCGCGTAGTATCAAAGTTCGGGCCAATCGACTCCTCGGGGAAAGAAAAATTCTTCACGTGATGGTTGAGGGTAATTCCCAGGACCAGCGGTTTGCTCGGTGGGGCGATGATGCAGTCGTTGGACCATCTATCCAATCTCCCGTGGTCAGTCGATGCGACAAGGTTAATCTCGGGAAAGAAGAGAAGCGTGCTCTTTCGTCGGTAAAAGAGGGCGAGTTGCGAGAATCTTTAAAAGCGTTCTGCTTGAAGTGTAAAGTACGATCCGAAGACACGAAGCTCTAAAAATATTGGGCATTCGAAATGCTAAATCGCAATGTGGCTGTATTGGCCGGAACATTGGTCATTTCCATCGTCATTTTTTCACATGATATTTCAATTGTCGATTCCACGGTGGATTTATCTGGGACAAAAAAAATCGGACACTACTTCGATGTGCTTTCTGCTAATTACGAGGCTAGCTCTGGTGAAGCTGCTGGTGCTTCGATTCGGTACAAAGAAATTGTTTCCGAGAAAAAAGATTTCGTCGACGTTGCCTACCTGACTCATCTATTGGAGTCCGCAAAATTTCAGGAGGCGCTAAATGCATCAAAGTTGTACACCAAAAAGTACGGCGAAAGTATCGATGTCTCACTGGTCCAAGCACGCGCGCTGGAGTTCCTCAACAAAAACGAAGAAGCGAAAGAAGTGTTTGCAAAGCTCTTGAAAGATTTTCCGGATCGAAAAGACCTTGCTTATCACTACGCACTTTTCGATATCAAGCGGCAGAATTTTGAGGGTGCCATTGGAACGATCGATACATTTCTGGAAAAGACAAACCTTCGCGGATCACACGCACCATTTTGTTTTTTGAAGGCAACGATTTTTCTTCAACCTCCGCATCCAGATGAAAAGAAGGCGCTGCTGTGGTTTGACAAGGCACTTGAGCTGAACCCGCGATTTGAACGGGCGTGGCGAATGAAGGTTGCGGTGTACGAGCAGCTTGGTGACGTCAAGGGCGTGATGAAGTCGCTTAAGTCTGCACTTTCAATTTCGCCGGATGACAATGACCTCCGAAAAATTCTTGTCACAAGCTACTTCAAGCACAAAATGTTTCTCGAGGCGCACGATGAGCTTTTGAAGATCAGCGAGGAAACGGAGGAACACCACTTTGATCTTGCGCTCACAAGTTGGAATGCCAAAAAGTTCGAAGACGCGTTGAAGGAAATTGACGAGTCTCTAAGGCAAAGTAAAAATTTTAGAAAAGCGAAGTTGCTTCGGCTCGAGATTTTGCTTGCCCTTGGAAAAAAAGAAGAGGTGCTTGGCGAGCTCAGCGAATGGGTTGTGGCAGCTCCAGACGACCTCGTGCTACTTAACACTTTCCATGGCCTTCAAAAAGGGCACATTGTTGCTTCACGGCTTGCGACGGTCATCGAGAAGGCGCACGAAAAATATGGGAACCAGCCCGGGTTGCTTTGTGTTATGACAGATCTTCTTGTGAAATCACGGCAGTACAAAAAAGCTCAAAAACATTATCCAAAATTGATCTCGCTTATGAAGGGGCGTTCGGACGTTATAAATGCGATTGCCTACAACATTGGCTACATGAAGTTTCACGAGAACAAACTTGATTCTGCAGAGAAGCATATCAAGCAGCTCTTAAAAAGAGATCCTGATTTTTACGCAGCAAAGAATTTATTAGCCTACCTGTACGCACAGCGTGGTGATCACCTTGCGGAGGCCCAGAAACTTGTCATCGAAGCAAAGTCTGCGATGCCACTTTCTCCGTACATCATTGATACCGAGGGCGTGATCCTCGCGCGCATCGGGCGGCTTGACCTTGCTCGATCGGCTTTCAAGAAAGCGCGTGTTGCTGCTCCGCTGGATTTATCAATTCGCAAACATTTTGAAAAGGTCGAGCAGAAGCTTGCAACTTCCATGATGGCCGGGTAACCAATCCGTGTGGAATTTTTGGCGGTAGCCCAGTACACTGTGTCTGGTCGTGGAACGCAATTCGAGGCATGGTAGATTTTGAGCCAATCTCGTGGTGATAAAAGTTTGACCAGAGTGTTCGTCGCAGCTCATTCTGGGGGACACATTTTTCCGGCGCTTGAGTTGGCGCGTCGCTGGCGTGATGAATCGAACAATCGAAAGACGGTTTTCATAACGGCTGGTCAAGCATTCGTACGACTGATTCCTGAAATCCCACCATGGATTGATAAATTATTTTTTCTGCCGCAGTTCAGGCTTCCTGGGAAAAATCCATTCCGAGTAATTCCATTTCTCTTATCTGGGGCCTTTGCTGCTTTGCGTTCGCTGCTTTTATTTTTGTTCGATCGTCCGGAGGCTGTGGTGACGACTGGTGGGGTTGTAGCGGTGCCCGTGTGCATTGTTGCGTGGGTGCTCAGAATTCCCGTGGAACTTTGGGAACTTAATGCGGTTCCTGGGAAGGCTGTAAGATTTCTTTTGCCATTTGCTTCGAGAGTCTTCTTTGTTTTTAAAAAAGCTAAACCAAAACTTTCAGCTCGTGCATATTGTGCTTTGGAACTTGCGGATTATCCGGTTCGGTTTTCGGAAGTCTCTCGTAGTCGTGATGAGATAATCGCTGAATTTAATGAGACTTTTTGTAGATCTTTTTCTAGTGACAGCAAAACAGTTTTTGTTCTCGGGGGTTCACAGGGCTCATGTGGACTTAACAAGATTTTTTGTAATGCGGTTGAAAAAACGAAGCTCGATATGCAGGTGGTTCATCAGGTCGGGTGGCAAGATCAACATGACTGGAAAGGATTTTACGAATCGATCGATGTGCCTGCGCTTG
>JABIAA010000017.1 GCA_018656485.1 bacterium
ATAAGTTTCACTGCACAGCCTCGGCATGAGTCCGCCGAATGCTGCGACTTCGTGGACGATGTGCCCCTTGCCGAGTCCGCCGATCGATGGGTTGCAGTGCATGCGCCCGATCGAATCTTCATGAACCGCGAGCATGAGGGTTTTTCCGCCAAGCCGTGCGGACGCGTAGGAAGCTTCAATTCCGGCATGGCCGGCACCGATGACGATAACGTCGAATGATTTCACAAAGCCCCCTAAGGCTATGTTTTTTCCGCGACTTCGAAAAGTTAGCACGCCACGATCGGGATGACAAATTGTGTGGGTATTTCAGGTGTTTTTGCAAAATTATGAATTGTGGGTAGAATCAACCACTCGTCGCTAGCTATATACTTTTGAGGGTGTGATTAAATGAAAACGAAATTTACTAAAGCTGCTTTATTTGCGATGGCAGTGTCCGCACAGTTGTCTGCTGCGGAATTCTATTATTTGGACGATATTGCGAAAGATCTTGTGAATTCTACAGTGAGAGCTCCGGCGCGTAAAGTTGTGAAATTCCCTCCTGAGAATTACTTTGGGACTGTTCATCCTAGGCATTGTGATGCAAAGTTGCTTGCGAATGATTTAATGAATTCGGTTGTAGCAGGAATAATTGATGACCTTGCAGACTGTCTTGTAGAAGATGCAATCGCCGATTCTGCTGGGCCGCTGTACACTTCCTCTGATTCCATAGAGCTTCTTCCGCTACGACAAGCGCTTTATAAGGTTTTCAATTGCTTGAGTGATAATCGTGATACTGCGATTTTTCAAATAAAAGACCGGCGAAATGAAGATGCGTACATAGCCATGTGGCACGTGTTGAATATCCATCGCTTCTGGTGTGAAAGTAAGCATACAACAATTCCGATTTTGTTTTGCAGTACGATTGAAAAAATTGATAATCCTTGCGCAACAAGTGAAAGCATTAAGGAATCGATTGTGAGCACAACAACCAGGTTTTTTAAGGCTGCGACTTCGCGGAACTTTTCCAGATATTTTGTTTTTGAAGGGAAGCCAGGTTTTTCTGTTGACGATGAAAAAGACACTCAAAAAATAGGTGCAGAGCTTTGGTGGAAACCAGCCTTCGCCTTTCGGGCTACGGCTGGCACGCCAGCTAAGGTGGTATTTTAAGGAAACTTTGTAAGAACAATAGCTAAGAAGACTGTCCGCCATAGCTTTCGTGACCCGCCTTCATTTGTTTCACAAACTTTATCGGGCATGTGGCTGTCTATCGAAGGATTTTATTTATTTGGGTGACCACGCTTACATAAAAAAGAAGATCTGGGTATATTTTTAGTTCTGTTTAAAGTTCTATTATTTGGCTGACTACTGTGAATTTCAAATTTTTAGTGAGCATCTTTTTAGCGACTTCATTTTGTGATTGTTGTTCGATGGGCAAGTTAAACTTTTTCTTTGTGCGCGATCTTGTTGAAACGCTCGGATTTGATTTTTGCGATAGGGCCTGTTACAAAGAAAATTACATGCAAAATCTTCGTGCAAGATGCAAGGAAGAAGTTTGCCATTTTTTGATTGCTATGGATGCGCAAGATAAGCATGCATTTTTCTGTATCGACAGAATAAAAGATCAAAACGAATACATGATTTTGTGGTTTGTCATACAGGCGTACAGAGATTGGTGCGAGGATGAATTGCGGGTACAATCTTCTAAGGCGTACCCAGGGTTCTTTTTAGTTTTCACTAGCGTTACAAGTTACATCGAAATTATCGAATGGACTTTTTCGAGTGCTACTTCGAATTTGTTTTACGATTTTTTTTCCGTTGACCAGTTTCCATGTGGCATGCAAAGGGCAAGCAACTTTTTGTGCTGCAAGCTAAAGTGAAAAATCTTCTTCTGGAAGCCGAAGTTCTTTCTCAAGTCCAATTGCCATTTGTGTTAGAACGTGGTATTTTCCTAGCTGTTTGGTAAGTTCTTCGGCGGATCGTGCAGCCAGATTTTTTGGCGTGTCGTGGTACTGTTTCACAAGATCAACCCAGTTGCGATTGTCTTTAAATTCTTGTGACAATTTTTTAATTGTCTCGCTGATTTCCTTTCGGACCCCAACAATAATTTTTCTTGTTTCGCTTGCGCCTTCCACTGGCATCTTTGTGAGATTGGTACAGATTATTCCAAGGATGTTACTGGTGCTTTTTAGTGCTCTGTCGAGTGCGTGTAGTGCGTCAATGTTTTTGTCTTCTTCGGACGCGCTGTTGCATGTTGCACCAAGCAGGATTGCGATTGATACAAACCCTACGATTGAGTCGTTTTTCATGATGGCCCCCCAATTGATTATTTGTTTAGATCTCAAAATCTAGCAAGAACTCATAGCTAAGGCCAGGCAATTTTCCATTCAAATTTAGCTTGTTGTTACCGCTACTTTTTTGTTTCCGATTGCCTTACTTGCAATTAATGTGATGATGCATGCGGGAAGTACAATGGTGCTTGCGGCGTTGTGCTTCAAAAGTTGTCCAATGTTGCCGTGTTTTGCATTATGTCCAATCGAGCGGAAGTACTTCTTTAGCAGTGTTGGAAGGGTGGCGTCTTTGTTTATCTTCTTTTCGTACGCAAGGTTTGCGATAAGCTCGCAAAGCAGTGCGGACAGAGCTGTTCCGGCAATAATTTTTCCGGAGTGTTTTTTAAAGGTGCTTTGCGTTTTTTTCTCTTCCGGCTTTGGTGCGATTGGCGGTAGTTCTTGCGGAAGGCTTCTTTGCTGATCCAGATTTTGTAGTCTTATTGTTGGTTGATCGCTATGAACAACATTAGAACCTGATGTTGTGTTTTCCTCTTTCGGTTGTGTTGCTGTATCAGTTTTAACTTCTTCTTGTGTCGATTCGGATGTGCTTGCAGGCGGATTTTTGGATTTTTGTTTATTCTTTTCTTGAAGCCTTTTCACTCTGGAAAGTCTCTCTGTAGTTGTTCCCAAGTTGCAATCGCCGGATTCAACAGTTAAGTCACTGAATTGTTCCGGTCCCTGGTGTGATGTTGATGCAACAGGTCCTGCCGCAGGTAATATGATCACTGGCGGTTTGTTTTCGTTGTCTTTGCTAGATGGTGGAGATGGAGAGAATTCCTGGTTTTGCGACTCATGAATCTCGACGTGTTTCTTGGCAGGAGTTGATGTCTCCGGCTTTTTTAACGCCGATTTTAATCCGTGGTGAATCTTCGGCTTTGATTTCGTTCCAACGCAGAAGGTTTCAATGTCCTCGGTGTCATCGTTTGGATCAATTACTCGAGTGGAGGATTTGCCATCTAACTTTTCGTCGTTTAGTGCTGCAAGTCTTGTTCCTAACTTGCAAAGGTCGTCATAATTTTCGATGAGTTTAATTTCTTTTTCTTTGACTGGGCATTTATTCGACCATGCACCCATGAGTGCTCCGACCATGCAGCCAAATGAGTCGCTGTCACCGACGGTGTGTGAGGCTGTTGCGATTGCCATGTGTGCGGCCTTACGCTCAGACCAGCCAAGCTTTTCGCGAACTTTTGGATTGGTGTACACGAGCGCCTGGTAAAAAGTTCCAGCAATTGCATCTGCCGCTGTGAATCCGCTGAAATATTTTATTCCGGCTTCGTGACTTGGGATATCTCCTGATCCAAAATTTGTCCAGTGATTGTCCCACAAAGCGCTGAGAGCATTGTCAGAATCTTTACTGCTAGTTATTGCATTGATTGTGAAATTTGCCTTGGCGGTTGCATGGTCATAAAGTTGTGCCGTTGAAAGTTGGTGGATTTTGCCGTTAAATTGTGTCTTGTATAATTTTCCGTTATTTCGTCCACCGTTAAACCCGGGCTTTTTTCCGTATTTGTCCGCAACTTTTGTTGCCTCAGTGATCGCTTCTAACATATTTGGTGTTGTGTCGGATTTTTTTCTTGCTCGAATAATATTTGCAATTGCTGTTGCGTATGCTGCGGATGAGATCGTTGCGGTTGGATCGCCGTGTGTCAAGTTTGACTGATCGATTGCGACTTGTTCTAATTTGGCTTGGTCATTAAAAAGGGCGCAGGCCACTGGTGCTACGCGCATGACAGAGCCGCATCCAGCTTTTGTTGGGCTACCAACTTTCCACCATTGATTTGTACTTCCAAATACAAGGTGTTTTACACTTTTACTCAATTTTTCCCAAAACGGCTTTTTTAAAGCTTTTTCAAGTTCCGCACATTTATTAACGCAGGTTTTTCCAACTCCACGACGATAGGCACTTGTGAGGTTTTCTCCCCCACGAACCTCAGGATGGTTGTAGAAATCAACGAATTTTCTTGCGATGCGTGACATTATACCTTCGTGGTCATCGTTGTGCTCTAGCCCTTCAGCAAGACCCTCGGCAACAGGAAGTGACATGAAGGTGTCGTCGGTGAAAGTTGCGACAATGTTTGGATCCGGTTTTTTAAGTTCGGCTTTGCATTCTTTAGTGCCAACAGGTTCAAGTGATGCGTTGGTTGTGAAGTCGAACGATTCGTATCCATTAGGTGTCCCATACATTTCCCGCACTTCTTTTAACTTTTTACGGTATTGCTTTGTGTATTTTACAAAGTCATCGACCTGGAATTTTTTGGTACCGACTTTGTGGAATGGAACATTTTTTAGGCTTCCAGGTTTAATACTTTCTTCAGAATAAAGTTTGACCGGAGATTTTCGGTAGAACGGATGGCGATGTCCGCGATTTCCTCCGAAAACGAAAAGTGGCTCACCATCGATTTGGCCAATTGATCCGTCAGGAAATTTGTATGTTTCTCCCGGTTCAGGGGTGTGATTGTGACCATTGTTGTAAGTTTTAAATGCATCTTGGAGGCTCGAAATTGGCTTGTCTCCAAATGATTCTTCGAATTTTTCTTTGTACCCAAAGCCGTTTTCTGTGCATCGACCGAGTGCATCACCGTAGGGGAATGAAAGCATGATATTTTGCATCATGCGTTCAAGGTTAACTTCGGCGTGTAAGATTGACGAGAATGTGGCAAGGGCGAAGCCGAAAACAAATTTTAATTTCATGAAACCGATTCTTCCATTTTTCTAAATTACTTGAACCGATGAGATGTGCTGTAATTATACGGGGTTTCGGGGCTTCGGCAATGGGAAAAATTGATGTGCAAATTTACGCAATATATACGGTTTTTTAGCTTTCTAAGATGACAGGTAGGCAAAAAGAAGGTAGCATTCGGCTTGTGAGGGGAAGGTCGATTGGTTCGGCGCATGTGAGTTTTAATGATGTTTTACCACTTGGCACAGCATTTTTCTGGCAGTTCGCTTGGCAATTTTTTGCACTATGTGAGTGTGAGATCGATCGGCGCTCTCATGACTTCGCTGTGTTTATATTTCATTTTCGGCCGGCGATTCTTGAGATTGTCTGAAAAACTCTTCCGGTCGCAAGTTCGTGACGATACGCCGGATTCGCATCAAATAAAAAACGATACCCCGACGATGGGTGGCTTGATTATCCTTGTGGTGTTCGTTGCCAACACTTGTTTATGGAATAATCTTGCACGTCCAGAGGTGTGGCTGCTTGTTGCATGCCTTCTAAGTTTTGGCGTGATCGGCTTCATCGATGACTGGAGTAAGGTTCGGGCCAGAAGGGGTTTGGGGGCAAAAGCTAAATTTATACTTCAATGTTTGTCCGCGGGCTTTGTTGTTGTTGTGTGGCATTTTTTGATGAGTCCTGGGACCCGGTTATGTGTTCCGGCAATTAAGTTTTTAGATTTTGATATGGGCTTGCTTGCAATCCCGTGGGCGATGTTTTTGATTGTTGCCGCGAGCAACGCGGTTAATTTAACTGACGGGCTTGATGGACTTGCGACTGGACCGCTCATCACAAATCTCAGTGCTTTCGGAGCAATTGCCTACCTTGCGGGTCACAAGTACTTTGCTATTTATTTGCACATCCCTCACATGTCGAGTTCAGAGATCACGATATGTTGCACGAGTTTGATTGGTGTATTGCTTGGTTTTCTGTGGCACAATACTTATCCGGCACAAATTTTTATGGGCGACATTGGATCACTTTCGCTTGGTGCAGGACTTGCATTCATCGCGTTGCTCACCGGGCAAGAGTTATTGCTTGCGATCACTGGTGGAATTTTTGTGCTGGAGACCGTGTCGGTTTTGGCGCAGGTTGCTTCGTATCGACTCCTTGGTCGGCGGATTTTTTTGATGGCTCCGATTCATCATCACTTCGAATTGAAGGGGTGGAACGAGGCAAAGATCACGATCCGTTTTTGGATTATATCTTTTTTACTTGCCCTTGTTGCACTTTTGCTTCTTAAAATCAGATGAATATGCTGAACCAGTCTTCCCGTTTTCGCGAAAGCTATGGCCGAAAATTTCAACTTGGTTGATTGTTGGGGTCGAGTGCGTCGCGTGCAATTTTTGCGAGATGCTCATAGTGACAATCAAATTCATGATACTCGTTATAATGAGTGTCATAATGTTGGGCTTGTGGGTTCAGAGTGAAGTTGCGCAAGTATTCAACGATCTCATCATCATCGACTTCGGTTTCTTCTTTAACCCACGGAGATTCTGGTGATTGGCGTGTTGGGGTGTATTCATTGAAGCTCTGGTTTAAGCCAATTTCTTCCGGTGGACTTGCGCTTGTGGTTTCTATGGAAAAGAAGTTGTGTCGTGGCTCAGGGCGGAGTGGAGATCTCCTATCTGATTGTTTGGGAGCTTTTCGTCTTTTTTCTCTTTGTAATGGCCACCGAGAAAGCATCGTGATATTACGTCTGTTTAGAGATTCTTGCTTGAGCCTTGCTAAGTTCTGTTTTGAAATTGAGTTTAGCCTTTGGTTTGCTGATACGCTCCAAAAGAAACTTTGAAGTGCGGATTTTCTTTCCCAGGAGTACATTTCGATCTCGTATTTCGATCTTAAATGCGAAAGCCATCGCAAATCTTTATTTTGTTGTTCCAACAAAAAAGATATAAAAGTTTGGGTTTCTAACGATGGCAGCTTAGAGATTTCAACGGCAAGTTGATCTAGTGCCACAAGTTGTTCGTTGCTACGAATGTTGTTTAGGTGTTTAGACTGTACGATTTGTTTTATGTATCCGAGGTTTCCTTTTTCAAAATATGCAGTTGCCCCTAAAGGCAATGTGGCGGCAAAGAGTACAAATAATACGCGTTTCATATCGCTTCCAATTCTGATCTTTATTTTTTGCAAGATGCGCATGGTAGCGCGATATTATTGATTAAGTCAAAAATGGTTTAAATTTCTTTGGTTTTGGCCGTTTATTGTGGTTTTTATGGTGAAATGCGTTTTTATGCCGAAATTTCGATTTTCAGTTCAGAGTGGATTTGAACAGGTGAGATATGATCTTTAAAGTACTCTTTTATTTGAGCCGTATAAACCGAAAATCGCCCGCTAGTTGTTGGTGTTGAATGCGTCGCGTGCAATTTTTGCGAGATGTTTGTCATGTTGATCTTCTGGGTTCAGAGTGAAGTTACGCAAGTGTTCAATGATCTCATTAACATCATCGACTTCCGTTTCTCCATTGGTCCACGGGTATTCTGGAGATTGGCATGTTGGGATGCATTCGTCAAAACTTTGGTTCAAGTCAGCTTCTTCATATGGGCTTGTGTTTTCTGCGGAAAAGAAGTTGTGCACTTGCTCTGCTTGTAATGGACGTTCCCAGTCAGATTGTTGGGGGCTTCGTTGTCTTTTTAAGGATTGTTGTTGTAACGGGTGTTCCCAGTCAGATGGCTTGGCCGTTTTGCGTCTCTGTAAAGATTCTTGCTTGAGTCTTACTAAGTTCTGATTTGAAATTGAGTTTAGCTTTTTATTGCCTGATACGTTCCAAAAGAAAGTTTGAAGCACTATCATTCTTCCGTCGTAGTGCATGCTGACTTCGTATTCTGATCTTAGGTGCGAAAGCCATCGTAAATTTTCATTTGGTTGCTCAAACAAAAAGTATATAAAGCCGAGGGTTTCTGACGATGACAACTTAGAGGTTGCAACAGCCAGTTGATGTAGCGTTGTAAGCTGCTTCTCGCTTCGAATGTCGTTTAGGTATTTTGACAATACGATTTGTTTTGCGAGCTTTAAATTTTCACTTTCAAGATGGGCGATTGCTCCAAAGGGCAATGTGACAGCAAAGAGTACAAATAATACGCGTTTCATATGGTTTCCAATTCAGATTTCTATTTTTTGCAAGATGCGTATATTAGCGCGAAATTATTGATTAAGTCAAAAATGGCTTAAGTTTTTTTGGTTCTGGGCATTTATCGTGGTTTTTGTAGTGAAATGCGCATTAACGTTTGACCTGTGATTTTTTCTTGTGAAGAAAAATTTTGACCTTTAGTCCGTCGTGGATTTGAACAGGTAAGATATGATCTTTAAAGGAGCCGAAATACTTTCCTGATGCAGCAATTTGGAATTTCATTTCTCTATCATAAAGATCGCTTTCCAGGAGTCCATTGTATTCCATTTGTTCCATCTCTTCTTTGCTTGCTAGTTCGCTTGGAAACATTTTTATGTATGGAATAAAAATGGCTACTGACTTAATGTGTCTTGGAAAATCTTTCGATGTGATTATGTTGTGTAGTGCTTCAAAGTCTCTGGCGGTTTCTATTGGGGTATGAAAATAAACTTTAGTGATGTTTGGGCTAAGGTCGTTGAGATAAACACTGCAATTTTGCCCATTGGGGATGATTACTGTGTCGTTGCCTAGTTTACTTGGGCGATAAAAACTGATTTCTTCAAAAAAGCATCCAAAACGATCTTTAAAATATTCTTTATGTTTTTCTTTTAGACTTTCACGTAGAGCTATTAGCGAAACAATGTTTTCTCTTGCGATGAAGTCTTCAGAGTTAACAAGTTCATGAGCTTCTGCGAGGAGTTGGCGTTTTGACATTGTATCCATTTGAGTCGCTATGCTTTCTAGCGCGATATCCCGATGTGGACAATCATTTTCTGGAATTATCAAAAACGGTAGCGCTGACTGAGAAGAAAAAAAGAACACAACAAAAAACAATGCACGGACTTTGTACACCATGGCCATCCCCCCCAGGATAAATAGAGCCCAGCCTTCTTTGTGTTTCTCTTAAAACTTTTTTATAAAATGTCCTTTACCCCGCCGCGCCGGACATAGCTCACAAAGTGAGCGACGGCTGGCCAAATTTTATTTTGGCACATCGTTACATTTGTCCACAAGATTTTGGCACCAATTGTCTTGTGTTTGCTCTTAAAACGATTGGTTGATAAGTTGCCGAAACCTCACTCTTGTTCCGGAACATTTACATTGTCCGTAAAGTCGTTGTGCCAACTCGCCATCAACGCTAATGTGCTCGAGATCTGGCAACCTTTCAAGGTGCGGCATCTGTGCATATGGATGGTCAAATGGATTTAGGTCAAGTGTAATCACGCGAAGTTTATCGAGACGTTCAAGTGCCAGCGGAAGTTGCTGCAAGTTATTACAACCCAATCCAAGGAATGTTAGTTTTTCCAGTAGAGCTATTTTTTCTGGAAGTTCTTTGATCTGATTCCTTTCAAGAAATATCTTTTCTATGTTTCTACACTGAAAAACGAACGGTGGAATTTTTGTAAGCCCTAGTCCTATGAAGTTGATATTCTGAGTTTTTTTAAACTCTTCGCGGAAAGTGCCATCGATTTCAAATCTTAGTGTCGCTGCAAGTACCTGCCACTCAGAATCAAACTCTAAGCAATATTGAGGCTCTGATTCTCCGGGGTACATTCGCAAAATCGGCATCGGAACAACGAGTTCTTCGAAGAAGTCTGTGTACTCTATCCTTTTGACCGCTTTTTGAATCTGTTTTTTGAAGTCAGGATTATTTCTGTATTCGTCAAAAAACCATTGCACGTGATCGGGGTGTCCAATTGATAGGATTCCGTTTTCATCGGGCTGTGGTACTGGCGGAGAATCCATAAATAAACTGGCGTCAAATGGTGGTTTATTCCACAGATAGCCAAATTTTCTTTCGTCTTCCAATTTCTTCAGACTTTTTGGAACGTATTGTAATGGATTTTTATCGCAAGAGAACCCATCTTTATGAAGGTTTGTTAGATTTGCAATTTGATGCGGAAGAGAGATGAGTCGGTTGTTGTTGCACGATAGATCTTGGAGAT